>NZ_JBFUHJ010000075.1:0-20505 GCF_056402455.1 Paenibacillus sp. P4_A7
TCATAGCTATTGTTGAAAAGGAACGTGCATAGTAACGTAAAACATAATAACGCATCATAACAGCTTCAATTACACTCGTATAATGAAGAGGGGATAATAATTATGATTAATGTGCAAAGTGATCTTTTAACACCATTATCTGATGAGCAACTCGAACAGTACAAACGAGATGGTTATGTTATTGTAAAAAAAGGCTGTAGTAGCGATTTGGTCGATGTGTTTAACCGACACATTTATGAAATTCGTTCGGCACCGCTAGATGAAACCCTTGAATGGGCACGGACTACCGAGAAAGCACGTTTTTCGACTCGACTGTTCAGTGCCCATCAGCATGATGGTTTATCCCGTCAGATAATGAAACTGCCTATCATTCGGGGTGCGTTGACTCAGCTTATGGGGGGGGAAGCAGTTTGCGTGCAAAGTATGTTTTTCTTTAAAGAGCCGGGCTCACACGGACAGGCATCGCATCAGGATTATTACTATATCAAGAACGATCCTTTGACTATGGTTGCAGCTTGGATTGCGATGGAAGAGCATGTAGATGAAGAAAATGGCTGTCTTTGGGTTATTCCAGGTTCACATAAGCTAGGTCTCCTGCCGCACGGTGCGGTGAAAGATCTGAATGAGCATGAATCGACTACGCACGAAACGGAAGGTATTGACTTAAATGAACAGATTCCAGTCATTATGGAAAAAGGGGATATTTTATTTTTTCATGAACTCTTAATTCATTCCTCTGGCCGGAACCGCAGTAAGGACCGCTGGCGCCGTTCGTATGTGTGTCACTACATTCAAGAGGATTCGGCTGTTACTCTTCGTGCGGATTTACGAGAAAAATATACGTTGATCTAACATACAAAAATGATATTCAGATGAAACGTAAACCCTTTGGCCTAATGCGGCCAAAGGGTTTTTTGACTATTTAAAGCAAGAAATGCTTTAGTGTTATTTGGTTGTCTTCCTTACTCCATCACAAGGCCATAAATAAGCACGGGTGGTTCCGCATGATCGCTTACGCGAATATTTTCATAAATTTTTGCAATAATATCTTGTACATTTTGTCTATTGGAATGAATCGTAACTAAAGATTCACCCGCTTTGACTGATTCGCCAACTTTTTTATTAAGCATAAGACCAACAGCAAGGTCGATTACTGAATCCTTAGTTGCTCTGCCTGCACCTAACAGCATTGCAGCCGTACCGATTTCATCAGCAACGATTTCTGCAACAACTCCATCTTCCTTTGCAGGTACTTCGATTAAATAGGCTGCTTGCGGTAATTTTTCCGGATGATCCACTACAGAGGGATCCCCGCCTTGGTTAGCAATAAATTGTTTGAATTTCTCCAATGCTTTCCCATTGCGAATAACTTCCTTAAGCATTTCCTCAGCTTCTTCAAGCGAGCTTGCTTTATCCGCTAAATAAACCATTTGCCGTCCCAGTGCAAGACAAAGCTCTTCTAAGTCCTTGGGCCCTTTCCCTTGCAGCGTATCTATAGCTTCTTTGACTTCCAGTGCGTTACCAATGGCAAAACCAAGAGGTTGGCTCATGTCTGAAATGACTGCCATCGTCTTACGACCGACATTGTTCCCGATACTAACCATAGCATGCGCAAGTTCCTTCGCATCCTCCACGGTTTTCATAAACGCCCCAGCACCTGTTTTCACGTCTAATACAATCGCATCAGAGCCTGCAGCAATTTTCTTACTCATAATCGAGCTGGCGATAAGAGGGATGGAATCTACTGTTGCGGTAACGTCACGCAGCGCATACAATTTTTTATCAGCTGGCGTTAGATTTCCTGACTGGCCGATTACAGCAATCTTATCCTTATTCACCAAATTTACGAATTCATCTTTACCAATCTCTACGTGGAATCCAGCTATTGCTTCTAACTTATCGATTGTACCGCCTGTATGGCCCAGTCCGCGGCCTGACATCTTCGCTACCGGAATATCCAATGCAGCAACAAGAGGCGCCAAGACAAGTGTCGTAGTATCGCCTACCCCACCTGTGGAATGTTTATCTACTTTAATTCCTTCAATCGCGGATAGATCAATGGTATCGCCTGAATTAACAATAGCCATCGTCAAATCTGCTCGTTCTCTCTCCGTCATATCTTGAAAGAATACGGCCATTGCCCAAGCACTAATTTGATAATCTGGGATTTCATCCTTCGTATAGCCTTCTATAATGAAATTAATTTCTTCGGTCGTCAGTTCTTCTCCGTCACGCTTTTTCTCAATTAGATCAACCATTCTCATGATAGTGCCTCCTCGCTAGTTACAGTTTCAAGTGCAACCTCCATCATATCGTTGAAGGTTGTTTGTCTCTCTTCTGATGTCGTTTCCTCGCCCGTCAATAAATGGTCGCTCACCGTTAGAATCGTTAAAGCATTAACGCCATATTTAGCAGCTAATGTGTAGAGAGCCGTTGTTTCCATTTCCACTCCTAATACACCATGCTCCATCAGCTTTTGTACGACTGATTTGTCGTCGCGATAGAACGTATCAGATGTAAACACATTACCCACATGCAGCTTCAAGCCCTTTGCCACACCACGCTCATAAGCTGCTTTTAACAGCTTGAAGCTAGCAATAGGTGAAAAGTCATAATTAGCAAAGACATGACGGTTGAYACTGGAGTCGGTACAAACAGCTTGTGCTAAAATAACTTCACGAACATGCACGTTCTCCTGCATAGCGCCGCAAGTACCTACACGAATTAGGTTTTTCACGCCATATTCATTAATAAGCTCGTTCACATAAATACTGATTGATGGAATGCCCATACCTGTTCCTTGCACAGATATTCGCTTCCCTTTGTAGGTACCGGTAAAGCCTAACATGCCTCGTACCTGATTGTAGCAAATGACATCTTCCAGATACGTTTCCGCAATAAATTTGGCTCGAAGTGGATCACCCGGCAACAAAATAGTGTCGGCAATTTCACCTTGTTTTGCTTCAATATGAACGCTCATCGTATCTCTCCTTCTACTCCGTTATTATTTCAGCTCCGACAAAAAGCTAGTACCATACTGTGGCATTTTAACGCCAAAATTGTCTGCAATCGTTGCTCCAATATCCGCAAAAGTTCCCCGTAAAGGTAGCTCTTTACCGCCTTGTTTGAAGCGCGGTGAATAAACAAGCAGCGGCACATATTCACGGGTATGGTCTGTTCCTTTGTAGGTTGGATCATTGCCATGATCTGCAGTAATAATTAGAAGATCATTATCAGTCATTTTGGCGAGCACTTCTGGTAAACGAGTGTCATAGTCCTCTAAAGCTTGTCCGTATCCCTTAGGGTCACGACGATGTCCATATAACGCATCGAAATCTACTAAGTTAATAAAGCTTAAACCGTTGAATGAATCATCAAACACGGCTGTAAATTTATCCATACCATCTGAATTCGAGTTCGTTCGAATCGCTTTCGTTACACCTTCACCATCGTAGATATCTGATATTTTCCCTAATGCGATAACATCAAAGCCCGCATCCTTTAATTCATTCATAACCGTAGGACCGAATGGCTTCAACGCATAATCATGGCGGTTGGAAGTCCGCTCAAAATGACCAGGTTCTCCGATAAAGGGACGTGCGATTATTCTACCCAGCATGTAGGGATCTTCTAACGTTATTTCGCGGCAGTATTCACAAATTTCATATAGTTCCTTTAAAGGGACAACATCTTCATGAGCAGCAATTTGAAGCACGGAATCGGAAGAAGTATAAACAATTAACGCACCTGTTTTCACATGCTCTTCCCCAAGCTCTATAATAATCTCCGTGCCGCTCGCTGGCTTATTTCCGATTACTTTCCGGCCGGTTTTCGCTTCAATCTGAGCAATTAATTCATCAGGAAAACCATCCTCGAACACGCGGAAGGGGGTATCGATATAAAGACCCATGATCTCCCAATGGCCAGTCATCGTATCTTTACCGCTGGAGGTTTCCTGCATCTTTGTGTAGTAAGCAAGCGGTTGTTCCGCTGCTCTCACTCCTTCAATTTCTTTTATATTTGACAATCCAAGCTTGGCCATATTCGGCATATCAAGGCCGCCTAATTCACGGGCAATATGTCCGATCGTATCAACGTCGAAATCCCCAAATTCAGCTGCGTCCGGCGCTTCTCCAATACCTACTGAGTCCATAACAATAAGGTGTATCCGCTCAAATGACTTCATTTTGTTTAATCTCTCCCTTTCGCATGGCTAGCTCTACAAAAATATGCCGGCTATTGTGGCAGACAAGACGCTAACCAAGGTTGCTCCATACAGTAATTTCAGACCAAATCGCGCAACAACATTCCCTTGCTTTTCATGCAGTCCTTTAACAGCACCGGATATGATACCGATTGAAGAAAAGTTCGCGAACGAGACAAGGAACACCGAAACAATCCCAATTGTTCTTGCAGATAATTCCGTATGTTTAACTAATTCTAGCATAGCCACAAATTCATTGGAAACCAACTTAGTTGCCATTATGCTTCCGGCTTCAACCGCTTCACGCCATGGAACGCCCATTACAAATGCAAATGGTGCGAACACATATCCAAGCAGCTGCTGGAATGAAATACCGAATATTCCGCTAAAGATCCCATTAATCAATGCAATTAATGCTACAAAACCAATCAACATTGCCGCTACGATAATGGCGACTTTGAAGCCATCCATTATATACTCGCCCAGCATTTCGAAGAAGGATTGTTTTTCATCCTCCTGTACGGTCAAAATATCCTCTTCTTTGGAAACGGTGTAAGGATTGAGAATCGAAACGATAACGAAACCTCCGAACAGATTAAGCACAAGCGCCGTTACAACATATTTCGGATCAATAATTTGCATATAAGATCCGATAATCGACATAGACACCGTAGACATTGCCGAGGCGCATAAAGTATATAGRCGCTGCTGCGGCAGCAAGCCAATTTGTTTTTTTACAGAAATGAATACTTCAGATTGACCTAGTATCGCTGAAGCTACCGCGTTATAAGACTCCAGTTTTCCCATTCCGTTTACTTTACTCAAAGCCAGTCCAATATATTTAATGATGAACGGCATGATTTTAACGTACTGTAAAATACCAATAAGCGCTGAAATAACGACAATCGGCAGTAATACGGATATAAAGAATGAAAATTGTCCTTCATTTAGAAGGCCGCCAAAAACAAAGTTAATTCCTTCACCTGCATAGGTCAGTAACTTTCCAAACATTTCAGAAAAACCTTCAATTAGGAAAGCTCCTGCGACCGTATTTAATAAAGCAAAAGCTAAAATGAACTGCAGAACGATCATGATGATCAAAGRACGATAGCGAATCTTTCTTTTATTGTTGCTGGCAACGTAAGAAAGGCCAAAAACAATAAGCAAGCCCAATATAGCAATTAAATATTTCATTGTTTGTCCTCCTAGTTATTCATGATGTCATGATCTATCGGATTATCATAGAGCGCTTACAATAAAGCTATTTTAAGAGGCTGCTTCTCCTTAGTTCTTCTTAAGGTATTACATTGCTGCTCCAAGAAGGAACAGCAATGCGGTCAACTATATCCTTAATAGGAAGAGTTCGATTCTTGACCTTCCATAATCTTGACGCCTGAGCTGGCGCCAATTCTAGATGCGCCTGCAGAAATCATGCTGTTCATATCTTGAAGATTCCGAATACCTCCAGATGCTTTAACCCCTAACTTATCTCCAACCGTTTTACGCATAAGTGCTATATCCTCTGCGGTCGCTCCACCCGTTGAGAAACCGGTTGACGTTTTCACAAAGTCTGCACCAGCCTTAGCCGATAACTGACATGCAACCACTTTCTCTTCGTCTGTTAATAAACAAGCCTCAATAATTACCTTAACAAGTGCTTTCCCCGCTGACGCCTGAACAACTGCTAGAATATCGTTCTCGACGAGCTGGTGATCGCCATCTTTCAGAGCACCAATGTTAATAACCATATCAACCTCTGTTGCTCCGTTTAAAATGGCATTTTGGGCTTCAAAGGCTTTCGTATCACTTGTAGAAGCTCCAAGTGGAAATCCGATTACGGTACAAACCTTAACTTTGCTTCCAGCTAAACGTTCAGCTGCGTATGCCACCCAGGTTGGATTTACACAAACCGAACAAAATTCATATTTTAAAGCTTCATCTGTTATCTTTGTAATCTCAGCTTTTGTTGCATCTGCTCGCAAAAGCGTATGGTCGATCATATTGGACAAATTTATCATGTTCATTTCATCCTCCTCCTATACGACTCATCAAGTTCATGCTTATAATAACACGCGCGTGAACATATGTAAAACATCATTTGAAATTATGTTCATATATATATTATTTCCTATTCTAAAAAAAAAATTCTGCTGTATAAGCTACAGCAGAATTGGACTTATGTTAACAATGCTAACGCGGTATACTGGTCCGTAATTAAAATATTTGCGTATTTACCAACGAGCGCAGCTTGGATGGCCTCAAGTTTACGTTGGCCACCGGCAACAAGAATAGACTTTTCCTTTTTCCGTAATTCAGCAAGATCCAGTCCTACGGTACGATTATTAATTTCTTCACTGCAAATATTTCCCTCTGCATCGAAAAATCGTGAACAAATATCTCCTGCTCCCGTTCGCTGCAGAAGCTCTTGCTCCTCTTCATTAAAGTAACCTAAACGGAACAGCAGCGCATCTTCCTTCACTGTCCCAACCGTGAATACTGCGATATTGGCTTGTTTCCCCATCTCAATAATTCGTCCGATGTGACGATCCTCTTCAACCACTTGCTTAACCTCGATGCGATCAAAAATAACGGGCAGCGGCAAATGCCTCGCGACTGTCTGAAATGCATTAGCGAATAAATTAACGATTTCCGCAGCATAAGTACTCACTTGAGAGTGGCTAACTCCCCCTTTCAATTGTACAACCTCCACTCCTTTTACTGATTTTGGTTGTAATTGAAGGGCTACCGCATGCATGGTTGTCCCCCATGTAACACCGATAATATCTCCATCCATGACCGTATCGTTAAGAAATTGTGCTGCTTCTTTGCTAATATATTTTTTGATTTCTTCATGCTCATTACGCGGTGTAGCACAGAGCTGGACCGTTTCTAGCTTGTACTTCTTCTTCAGTTCATTTGCTAAGATATCTAAGTCCTCGCGGGGATCCTTTATTTCAATCTTTACATAGCCCTGCTCTTTCGCATATTGAAGCAATCTAGATACGGTTGGCCTCGACATTCCTAACTGTGAGGAAATCTGCTGCTGACTAAAATCAGCTTGGTAATACAACCTTGCCGCTTCAATACTTAAGCGCTGCTTTTCATTATCCATTTATTCAACCCACTTATTTTTATTTAACTTATTAACTTCTTCTTCACTTTTTTTAGCATCATATAGAAGAAAGAAAAAGCTGGCGCAGGATCATTTATACTCCAAATTGCAGGTGCCTTCTTTTTAGCAAAAAGAGACTTTATTATCGTTATTCTGCTCAATTGCTTGGTTTTAATATATTGTCTTGCTGCAAGCATGTCCTCAAACATATAGCTAAATACGATACCCGTATCATATTGAATAGCATGCCTGCCAATCTCTTTTCCCGTAAGCTCGTTATAGGCCAAAATAGGAAAGTTTATTCCACATTTCTCAAGTAAAATATTTAGAGTGGTTGTTCTAGCGTTCACTTCTATTAAATAAAACTTACCCGTCTTCTCGTCTTTCTTAAACTCAATTTCAGCAAAGCCCTTATAACCAATGGATTCTAGAAAAGGAGCTCCTATATTATACAGCTCCTGTACGTACTTCTGCCTTGTATAGGTAGATGCTCCAAAATTAATTGGATACTGTCTCAGCTTCTGGCAGGTTATCCAGTGAGTAACCTTAGAATTTTGGTCCAGATAGGCATCAAAAGTATACATATGATCATCAAAGCCGGGTATAATTCTTTGAATGATTACCTGTAGATTTTCTTTGTCCGCCTTCTCAATTGCTAGCTTTAATTCATCTAGATGATAACATTTGAACATTTTCACCCTAAATATTTTTACAAAGGTTGGAGAGTCTGTAGGCTTCACTATGCATGGAAAACCAATTTGAGTGAGGACCTTTTCATCAAATCTCTCATCCGATGGAATTAAAGTTTCTGGCACCCTTACATCGTGCTTCGATGCCAACTTATGAAGAAATTCCTTGTCCATCATGTTGCTCCAGAATCCTTGTTCCGTCATATTAAGCAAGTAGTATTCTCTAAGCTCGTCCAGATGAGCATCGATGAACTCTACATAAGGGTCCCCACAGGGAAACAACACAGGCTTCTCTTCCTGTTTCTTCGCGTAGTCAATTAAAAAGTTCAAAAGCTCCTCTTTATTGTGCTTGTAATGGGGAACGATGATATGCTCTTTTAAATATTTTGATTTAGAGGCATAGGCATTTTCTCTGGAATAATCCATAGCCACTGTATGAATATGATTTGCACCGAGGCATCTTATTACACTTAAACCTATAAAGTAATTGGAACCGAGAATTACTGCCTTATTATTCATAAAACGACTCCCTCGACCGCTTTGAAAAAACTATTTTTGTTCAAACGACAAACTCTTCCATTAATAATAACTCAATGTCGCCATTTGAAGAAATAATAATTTGATACCAAGCGTAAACGGCTGTCGCCGTCATCTTCGGCAAAATCATTCGTTTCGCGGAGATATATAAGCACATTTATAAGTGATAACTTATAAATTCTTATATACAAAAAAAGCACAGCCTACGGCTGCACCTTTTTGGTATGAAATTATTATTTAATATTGCTCTTTCCCTAGGAAGCGCCAGAAATTACGATTTAGCATATCGTCTAAATCTCTCTTAATATCTTCTTCTGTAACCTGCCAACCACTTAGAAGCAACTTCTCGTATTTGTCAGCGAGCACGTTGCCAATAATTTTTCTGGAATGCTCCCATTTGTAAATCAACTGCTCGAAGACGCGACAGTCGGAGTGCTGTGGGATCATCGAAGTACCTAGAAGCTCTATACGGAAACGAGTCATTTCTTCAACTATAGATTCGATGTGCAAAAACCACCAACAGCCGAAAATCATCAAATTACGGAACTTACGAGCGAGAACAGTCAACTCATGCTGGTTTTCTCTCGCCAACATCGTTATTAGAAATTTCTGGTCCGGATAACGACGGCATAATGCTTCAACTGACGAAACATCTGACAGCATACTCATATCGCCTGCCAAGCCTAATCCAGGATTCACTCTTCTGCGAACACCGATCATAAGTGCAAATGGAATGTTTTGCTCCTGGCATACTGGAACCATAACATCATCAATCATCTTGCTTCGATGATCTTCTGCCGGATACTTAAAGTCTCCAGGCATTGAAACGGCAAGGTAAAGGGCATCCATACGAACGATCCACTCCGTCAGAAAACGGCGTGTTTCCTCTTGCGTTCGTTCAGTCCACTCCGCTTGTACATCAAAGCCAAGACTTTGTAGCTCTTTTACAGCATGAGGCCAGTCATTCAGTAACGTATCTACCCGAAGCGCTGCATAAAAACGAGGATCTGATTTTCCGTTTCCTGACAGCCACACTGGACGCTCAATAGGATCAAATGGGTCGTTTGTCATAACTATTTTATCAATACCTGCAATTTGCATGACTGTATCGACTTGTTCTTGTACGGTGCGTTTCGCCAATTCCTTACGATAATCATCAAGATTACGTGAGGATACATCCAGTCCAAGACGCTTAAGTATTGTAATAAAACCACTTGTTGCCTCGCTTACAGGAGAATGATCAATAAATAATGCTTTCCAAATCCAATCTGCTTGTTCACGCTTAGACATCGACCAGAAATGATCATATTCTTCTACTGACCATCTGAATGATTCTGAAATCAAATAATGATAGGTTAATAGCTCATCAATACCCCACAATAGCAATTCACCAAATTCAGGAGCATATAGATGGGTGTGCATATCAGTAACAGGCATGCTGAGAGCCAAGCGTTCAACTGTTGGTCTAAGATCAGTTAAGTTAATGTCCATTTGAGTTTTCATTATCATTTCTCCTTTATATTTAGTTGCTCCATTGAAAGTGAAAGCTGCCTTCTTTGTCAACACGCTCAAAAGTATGGGCACCGAAATAATCACGCTGTGCTTGAAGCAAATTAGCAGGGAGATATTCTGTACGATAAGCATCAAAATAAGATAGAGCGGATGCGAATGCTGGGATAGTAACACCATTAAGAGTTGCAGCTGCAACAACTTCACGCCATGCTTGTTGATATTCATTGACTATATTTCTGAAATAATCATCTAAAAGCAGGTTAGTCAATCCCGCATACTTCTCAAAAGCGTCCTTGATGTTATCTAGAAATTGAGCTCGGATAATACATCCTCCGCGGAATAACATCGCGATGTTTCCGCAATTCAATCCCCATCCATACGTATCTGAAGCCATTTTCAATTGAGCAAACCTTTGTGCGTAGGAGCATATTATTAAGTAGCTGTTAAGCTCACCTTCATTCCATTTTTTGAAAATGTGGTGAAGCTCCTCCGGCTCTTCCCCTATGACTTCCTTCAGTAGATGGTAAGCCTCGCAAATTATCTGCATATCGCCATATTCGATGCCGTTGTGAACCATTTTCACATAATGACCCGCACCATCTGGTCCGATATACGAACAGCAAGGATCTCCATCGACTTTAGCAGAAATGACCGTCAAATAAAGCTCGACATGCGCATAAGCCTCTTTGGTTCCACCCGACATGATCGCGGGTCCTTCTAAAGCACCCTGCTCACCACCCGAAACGCCTGATCCGATAAAATGAATGCCTTGCGGTTCAAGCTCCTTCGTTCTCCGCTGTGTATCTACGAAGTAAGAGTCTCCTCCATCAATCAAAATATCGCCTTTTTCAAGCAGCGGGACAAGCTGTGCGATTGTATCGTCAGTAGCAGCTCCAGCTTTGACCATGATCAAAATTTTTCTTGGCAGTTCAAGTGAAGCAACAAAGTCCGCTAACGTTTCGTACCCGAATAACTTTATGCCAGCAGCCTCAATTACCAGTTCTTTGTTTTTTCAAATGACCGGTTAAAAACAGCAACCTCAAAACCGCGGCTTTCCAAATTCAATGCAAGATTTTTTCCCATTTCAGCAAGGCTAATGACACCGATCTGTTGCTTATTCATGTAATGTCTCTCCCTTATGATTAATAGGTTATTAATCTCTCAACTCAAATAACAACGTTGTTAAAAATGTCCAAAAAGACTGCCTCGCTTTGATGCATTAGGCTTTTTGATCACTAGGATCGTCGTGCTCGTTTGGTTCGTTTGGTTCGTTTGGTTCGTTTGGTTCGTTACTTTAATTTTGTTCATTTGGATTGTCAAGTTCATCGTGTTTGTTTAGTTTGTCTAGTTCGTCATGTACGTTTGATTCGTTTGGTTTGCTTGGTTTGCTTGGTTTGCTTGGTTCGTTTGGTTTGCTTGGTTTGGTTTGGTTTGCTTGGTTTGCTTGGTTTGCTTGATTCGTCGTGTTCGTTTAGCTAGCTTAGTTTCAATTATTACAACTAAACTAACCAAACGAAGAATGATAAACGATTTAGTGTCATTAAATGAACCTAATGTGTTGGTAACTCGATTTAAGAGCCCTATCCTGCTGATTATTTGCAAATTCTGAAACTAATTCAGCTCAATTCCCAAGATGACTACCATTAGTTTCAGAATTTGAACGTATTTGGCTTTAAACAAAAAATTAACTCTAGTCAGTAAGACGTTTATATACTTCACGATAAACAGCCTCAAGTGGGACACCGAATTTACGTGCAGCCTGTGCCGCATCTTCAAATTCTGGTGATTGGCGAATGATTCTTTTACCATCAATAGCTTGTTTCACATTAATTGATCCGTAAGCTGTTTCTACCTGAATCCATTGCCGTTCAAGCGCTCTACGCTGCCAATTACTTCGACGAACACCAAAGGTTGACGTTTCCGTTAGCAACGTTTCCTCACAATAATCGCTTTTAGCAGGGTGGCACAAAACGGTTAAGAGTACACCTGGACGATTTTTTTTCATATAAACCGGGGTGTGGTAGACATCTAGCGCACCTGCTTCGAACAGCTTCTCCATCGCATAGCCGAGTGTCTCACCTGTTGAATCGTCTACTTGCGCCTCTAATACAACAATCGTCTCTTGTTGCTTGTTAGTTTGCTCTTGCTGAAAAAGAACGGCTCTTATTACATTCGGATGATCAAAATTTTTGGTTCCGGCGCCATATCCAATTCGATCAATTGTCCCTGCAGGCAATGTGCCAAAGCCAGTAGCAAGCGCCTTTACTATTCCTGCACCGGTTGGCGTAGTTAGCTCACCTTGTGCTGTAAATGAAGACAACGGAACTCCACGAAGCAGCTCTGCTGTCGCAGGAGCAGGAATCGGATATAATCCATGCGCCATACGAAGCCTGCCTGTTCCTGTTGGAACGGGTGAGACAATAATTTGTCCGACTCGAAGACTTTCAAGAGCTAAACAAACTCCAATTACATCTAAAATGGAATCCATCGCTCCAACTTCGTGAAAATGAACATCAGCCGGATCCATACCATGGATTTTCCCTTCCGCCATTGCAATCAAATGAAAGATTGCCAAGCTGCGTTCTTTGACACGATCCGGCAGACTTGAGATCTCGATCATATGTATAATGTCAGAAGCTTTTCTATGCACATGCGAGTGTTYACTTGTGCCATGTGTATGCCCGTCATGGTCATGACTATGACCATGGCTGTGATCATGACTATGGTCGTGACTGTTTTCATGACTATTATCATGACTGTGTTCATGACTATGTCCATGACTTTGATCATGGCTATGGTCATGACTATGTCCGTGACTGTGACCATGACTTTGATCGTGACTATGACCATGGCTGTGATCATGGCTGTGATCATGGCTATGTTCATGACTATGACCATGACTGTTTTCATGACTATGTCCGTGACTGTGACCATGGCTATGATCATGACTATGACCATGTCTGTGATCATGACTATGTTCATGACTATGATCATGACTATGATCATGACTATGATCATGACTATGATCATGACTATGATCATGACTATGATCATGACTATGATCATGACTATGTTCATGACTATGATCATGACTATGTCCGTGACTGTGGTCATGATAATGATCATGACTATGTCCGTGGCTGTGATCATGCGCCAGCACAACATGCTCAAAATTCAGCTTCAGCCATTTGGCTGTAATGCCTCTACGATCCACCTCTACAAATTCCATTGTAAATGGATCGATGGGAAGTTTAGCTAGATGACTAATAATATATTCTGGGTCTGCGCCTAAGTCTACCAGTGCGGAAAGAGCCATATCACCCGCTATGCCTGAAATACAATCTAAATAGATCGTCCTCATACTACGTGCCCTCCGCTACAAGTTGTAATATCATTGCTGCTTGAAACCCTGCCCCAAAGCCATTGTCGATGTTAACGACTGTAACACCAGCTGCACAAGAGGTCATCATAGCTAGAAGTGTTGTGATCCCTTGTAAATTGGCACCGTATCCCACAGATGTAGGTACAGCAATAACCGGTCTGCGCACAAGTCCACCGACTACACTGACCAAGGCGCCCTCCATGCCAGCGACACCAATTACTACAGAAGCTTCTCTGATCCGATCTTTCTGACTTAGCAGACGATCGATTCCAGCAACACCGACATCAAAGATGCGATCAACATCGCATCCCATCCATTCTGCGGTTCCTGCTGCTTCCTCTGCCACAGGAATATCCGATGTTCCTCCAGTCAATACAGCAATTTTCCCTGGTAACTTCCGCGTAGATTGACCTAAAGAAATGAGACGAGACGCTTCATCATAACGTGCTTCTGGATACCTTTTGGCAACTCGTTCCGCCATCTCGACTGTCGCCCGTGTGACTAGTGCTCTACCATGTACCTCTACCAGCCTAGAGAAAATCGTTTCAACCTGATCCGTTGTCTTCCCTAGTCCAAATACTACCTCTGGATGTCCAGTTCTTTCATCTCGGCCAACATCCAGTTTACAAAACCCTAGATCCTCAAACTCATTCATAGTGTTGAACCCCCGCGTTCAAGCACTTTATTCATGCTACCGCTGCGATAACCGGAAAGATCCATTGCTACATAAATATAGCCTAGCTCCTTCAATTTATCTGAAATACTAGAGGCTTGACTGATCAGTCGTTCCATATCTCCAGGCTCAACTTCGATTCTAGCGATATCACCGTGACTTCTTACTCTGACTTGCCCAAATCCTAGTGAACGAATATAACGCTCAGATTCTCCGACACGTCCTAGCTTCTCAATTGTGATCGTCTCGCCATACGCAATCCTTGACGAAAGACAAGCGAATGAAGGCTTATCCCAAGTTGGAAGGCCATGCTCACGAGAGAGATCACGAATCTCCTCTTTAAAAAGACCCGCTTCCTGCAAAGGTCCTCGAACACCTCGTTCTTTTGCCGCTTGAACCCCTGGTCTATGTTCATTCATGTCATCTGCTATAAGACCATATATGATATGCCGATAAGTCCCATCCTTCACGAACGGTTTCAAATGCTCGAATAAGCTTTTTTTGCAAAAATAACAACGGTTTGCATTATTCTCTTTATAACCAGGAATGCTTAATTCCGACGTTTCAATAACTTTATGAACTGCTCCGATACTTTTGGCAAGCTTAATAGCTTCTTCAAGCTCTTCAGTTGGGTACGTTTCTGAATCAGCCGTAACTGCCAAGACACGCTCGCTTCCAAGTGTCTTTAATGCAACATCAAGTAGAAAAGTGCTGTCCACACCACCAGAGAACGCAACAACAACGGATTCCATTTCTAATAAAATCGATTGCAGCTTACTATATTTATCATGCATTGAAATCCCTCCTTTCAGCTAAATAACTTCTCGGCGTTTACCGAGGAACAAAGTGGATATTAGTTTCCATTAAACATCCACATTGCCTTCCTCCTACTTTCAAAGGTGAACTATTTATTTCAGCCACATTCCCAAATGGAAGTACAAATTCGTGTACGTGCTGAAGTCCTTCATCTATTACTTAGCCGTGAATTGATGCTAAGGATTGAATTAATGTTAAGCAATGAATGGATATCAAAGAATGAATTTCTATGAAAGATTGAATTACTATTAAACAAGCGAGCCTTTTGGGATGATTTCCATCCTAATATGAGCATAATCTCAATAAGTATGAGGTTACTTCACTATTTAAAATATATCTGTTATTCGTTTATCGAATTAATGAGGTAAAACTCACTAGCGATGAAGTTATCCTCATGGGGAATGAAGTTTACCTCACAATACAGAACAATTCACCTTGTATTATTGTCATTAATGAGATTAGCCTCACTAAAGAGTGAGTATCACTCATTAACATTCTATATAACCAGAAGTAATTAAAGCAATTCAGCTGATGCCTGCTGCAGCTTCGTAATCTTCTTCATTATCTCAATAACCGCCTCAATAACCGCCTTACTAACAAATTCCCCGTCTTACCCCGCCCGTCCATTGACTTTAACTAGATCTCTTAAAGCAATTCAGCGTGTGCCAGCTGCAGCTTCGTCATTTCTCTCATTGGTTCTTTCAACCGATCATAAATTCTTAAATATAAAGGTAGCAATTCTTGATAACGTTTATGATTGGCTGCGTCTGGTTCATAAAGACTCCCCCCCACTTCTTTCCACCTAAGCAAAGGACCACTGCAGCCTTCCATTGCATAAATGCCAAGCTGTGYAGCCCCAAGACCAGAGCTCTCTACGGATTCGGGTACGCTTACAGTTACGCCCAGCATATCCGCCATCATCTGGCACCATATAGAAGAACGGGCAAAGCCTCCGGATGCCCTAACTTCCTTCGGGCTTCTTCCAGCTTCCTTCATTAAAGAGACAATAGCGGCAACTTGGAACAAAACACCCTCTAATGCTGCGCGAAGCATATCCGACTCATTATGAGCCAAAGTCAGTCCAAACATGACCCCTTTGGCTTGAGCATCCCAGAAAGGAGCTCGCTCTCCTGATAATAATGGTAGAAATAGAAGACCGTTCGAGCCGGCCGGTACAGCTGCAGCAAGTGGAATCACATCTTCTAATGCTTTCCCGGGAAATAAACGATCCGATATCCAGCTAGCGACGATAGCTCCATTGTTTGAAGGACCGCCTACTATCCAGTGATCTTCCGTCAATGCGTAGCAGAACAATCGCCCCTCTGGATCCAAGGTTGGCTGACTAACTGAGGTTCTAACAGCGCTGCTCGTGCCAATAGTCACAGCAACAACACCATCCTCAATCGCACCAATTCCAAGATTGGCCAAAACTCCGTCCTGTGCTCCAAGAATAAATGGCGTACCCGCATCAAGACCCATATACTCAGCAGCAGCTTGATTCAAACCATCAATTCGTTCAGTAGTCGGAACTAGCCGCGGCAGTTGTTCTTCTGTAATACCTGCTAGCTGCAATGCTTCGCTATCCCAACTTAACGATTCCAAGTTGAATAATCCAGTAGCGCTCGCAATGGAATAATCCATTACCATAATCCCGAATAGTTTATTCAAAATATATTCCTTAATACCGATAACATGCTTTGCCGCATAGAATAGATCCGGACGATTTTCTTTCATCCAAATCAGCTTCAATAGCGGTGACATAGGGTGGATTGGTGTACCTGTTCGCAAATATATCGATAACCCAGTACCATCCTTCAACAATCTCTCCGCTTGTTCAGCACTGCGTTGATCCGCCCACGTGATACTCGGTGTAAGCGGAAGCTCATTTTCATCTAGTAGAATCAAGCTGTGGTTAGCTGAGCTAAAAGTAACACACCAAATATCTTCAGCTTGCCACGCACCTTTCTTCATAAGATTGGCTATTCCATCTAATACAGCTGCGTATATAACATCCGGATCCTGCTCTGCGTAGCCAGGACTTGGAGTATGCAGCGGATAGGGTATGGAATGGGTGCCATGAATATTCCCTGATGGGTCAACAGCTAGCGTCTTCAAGCTTGTCGTTCCAATATCAACTGCTATTACAATCTTACTATTTATACTCATTTTGGTAAATATCCTTCCTCGTCGAACTTCCACTCGTATGGTCCTTCTAAAATTACGATACGCGGATTTCTTTTTGCTTCTTCAAGCAGCGCTTCTGAAATTTCAATCGTTCCGAGATGCAGTGTATCACGAATACGAATCAGTTTACACGTTGTATAATCCAAAATGTTGCAGGTTTTTATCGCTGCTTTAATAGCATCACGGTCATTCGCAAGTGTTGTTGCCTGCTTCGTAGGCGCACATACTGTCGATGTCAGTCCATTCGCATAGGTACTAGGCCAATCCGTCTTGCTAACCAAACGGCTAGTCGTGAAATCAGCAGTTCCAACTCCATTAGCATTCCCTTGAGACTCTGGTGTCAGATCGAGAACAACCATCTTATTAACCTCAGGTCCCCCATGTGCATAAGGCGTTGGGTATCTGCCCGTAATATTCGGATCGGCTCCATCTCCGCTAATGTTTTTACCGATATAATCAATAACAAGTACATCGAGTTCAGAGAATAGAATCTGCGGCAGTCTGCTCTTCGCCTCAACTAGCAGCTCTTTCTCTCTTTCCTCCATAATATCTGTTCCAAGAATCTCTATACGACAAATTTGGTCATATGCATTCTCGACTATAGCTACACCAAACTGGATCGGAAGCTTCTTTATCATAACTTTAGCCATAGCTGGCACGTTCTCAGCCATATATTTAAAGCCTAGCTGGTGACACGCCTCCGCGCCTTTCTGCTTGCCCAGTCCGATAGATATCATTTTAAACATACCACTTTCAATTGTCCCGCGGAAAGCAGTATGTGGCTTAATCCGATTAATGACGATAATAGCGTCTGCCTCTGTAGCCGCGATCTTGTCGCAATAAATCGGCAGGCCATTCGGAAGACGGTCTAGTTCAACAACCTCCATCGATGAACGAACCGGGCATCCCATCCGTGCCTCGTCGATACCGAGATGAGCAAGAACTTCGGTCTGACCTTCTGCTGTTGCCCCGCCATGACTGCCCATACAAGGCACAATGAAAGGCTCCGCACCCTTTCTCTTCAGCTCATCGATAAGTGTCTTTGTCAGTTCATCAATGCGAGAGATGCCACGGCTGCCCACGGCTACCGCTACCTTCTGCCCAGCAGTAATTCCAGTCATTGCGCTTGAAGCTTGTAGACCCTTGATCAAATCACCAATCGGATCCGCTAATATGGTGTCGTCAAACGACTGCCTAATCTTGACTAGCTTTGGTACAGGAATGTTTTCAACTAGTTTGGTTAGTATATCGCTCATATTGTCATTGCTCCAAATCCGCCATCTACTCTTACAAAAGTACCGGTTACAAACGAAGACGCTTTTTGTGATGCTAAGTAAACAACCGCTCCCTTAAGCTCATCGGGACTTCCGAAGCGGTCCATTGGGGTATGCTTCATAATCGATTCAACTCTATCCGGGGATAGAATTTTTTTATTTTGCTCAGCTGGGAAGAAGCCTGGAATAATCGCATTAACTCTTACTTTATCTGGAGCAAACTCACGAGCGAGAAACTGAGTTATACTATTAACTCCAGCTTTTGATGCCGAATACGTAAATACTTTGGATAAAGGTGGTGCAGATGATACCGAAGATATATTAATTATGGAACCGCCACTGCCTTGTTCAATCATCTGTTTACCAAAGACTTGACACGCAAGTACGACGCTTTTTAAGTTAACATCCATAATTCGGTCCCATTCATCCATTTCCAAGTCAAAAAACGGTGTCGTACTATTCGTTCCGGAAGCATTAATGAGCGTGTCTACTCGCCCACCCCATTGCAGCACTTGGTCCAATACGGATTTCAACTCATTTTTATTGGTAGCATCCGCCTGAAAAGAGATCGCTGTACCGCCATTCCCTACAATTTGCTCACATACCAATTTAGCTTTCTCCATGTCTCGACCAACGATAGCCACCTTTGAACCTGCTTCTGCAAGCGCAGCTGCCATCRCACTGCCGAGCACACCATTACCTCCGATAACAACTGATACTGTATCTTGTAAGTTAAACATCAGCAATCACTCCTCTACCAAATTAACAACGTTGTTATTTCAATGATATACGATTATAATTACAGTGTCCACTCAAAAATTGTGTCGCTTTCATTTATGAAATAAGTATATTATGATAAGACAATCGATTTACGCCATTACTCGCAAATGTTCCTTTCGGAGGGGAAATATGGTAACCATTAAAGATATCGCAGAGCGAGCAGGCGTCAGCTTTTCCACTGTCTCTAAGGCACTAAGAGATAGTCCGCTCGTACAAAATAAAACGAAACAACTTATCCTATCAATCGCTAAGGAAATGGGTTATCAACCCAATATTGCAGCCCGAAGTCTCGTCTCTAGAAAGAGCGGAGCTATCGGCATCGTATGGCCATCCATCGAGCGAGCCGCCCTTTCCTCCCTGCTTACAAAGCTCAACGAAGAACTTGAAAATTTCGGCTATGTTACTCTACTTTCTATAAGCAATACAGAATCAGCGATTGAAACATTTCGCCGCTACCAAGTGGATGCGATACTCGTCTTCGGCGACAGAGACAGTATTCCCAGTGATATGGACTTAAATCCTATGAAAATACCGATTCTCACCTATGGAGCAGCCAGCTACACGCCATTTTCCACAGTGGATGTAAACCGAGGACAAGCCATTCGTTTAGCTGTTCGTCATTTGGTTGAATTAGGCCATACCCATATCGCCTACATTGGAGAACCGAAGACACATGATCCGCTGCAAGCGGTGAAGATCGAAGCATTCCGTGAGGAAATTACTCGCCTTGGCCATCACTTTGAAAGTCATTCTATCCTTCAGATGAATGGTTTAGAGTTTCACGACGGTTATACTGCTGCTCGCAGCATGCTCGATCGACCAGTACGTCCGACTGCTGTCATCAGTGGCGGTATCGATTTGACGCGAGGTTTCATTAAAGCGATCAATGAGCAAGGGCTTACTGTTCCACATCATATGTCTGTCGTCAGTTATGACAATCTGCCTCAGATGGAGGACCTTGAGATTCCAATGACCATAGTTGGTGTTGCTATATCTTCGATAACAGCTGTTATTGCAAAAACGATTATTGAACTTATTGAATCCCCTGATTCTATCAAAATTGTTCACTTAGAACCGGAGCTTGTTATCCGTTCTTCCACCTTTCAGGCGCCTCATCACAAGTGAACTTAAACGGCTGTCGCCGACCGTGAGGCAAGAGGGGTCGTTAAGCAGTGAAAATAAGCTAAGTATAAGGATGAGACTTATGCTTTCCTATTATTCTAAAAAAAGAAAAGATAATTCTACGCATTATACGTAAAGAATCACCTTTCATTTTGATGAAATAGTATTTGAGAGTTAACAATAACAAACAGAAGGCAGCAATAAAGGTGTTACAAGTGAC
>NZ_JBFUHJ010000076.1:0-19976 GCF_056402455.1 Paenibacillus sp. P4_A7
GTGTAATTCGAGGTAGCATTTACTGATAGAATGTTCAGCTTCGGTCGCTCTGGATTTTCGGTCGGATTCATGTCGATAAAGACAACGTAAGCAGCCTGAACAAGCTGTGATCGCAGTGCATTTTTTTGGTAATCGGACTGTTCGTTTATCCACCCTCTGTTCAACGCTATCCCGACACTTGGCTTCGCCCAGGTGGACACTTTACCATATACCGTTTTTGAGGCGGAACCCGCAGCACCATATGCCCTAACAAGGACAACAGCTAGCTGCTCGACTGTAACGTTGGAGGTAGGAGCGAATTTATCGTTTCCAGTCCCATTCATTAATCCTGCTTTTGATACCGCTTGAATTTCTCCGAATGACCATCTTGTTTTAAGTACATCGTTATAAGTTGGGGTCGTTTTTTCTTTCTTCAATTCCCAGAGCCTGAACAATACGGTAGCAAATTGCTCACGTGTCATTGATGAATTAAGTTGTGAGCTGCCATCTGCATATCCAGTGAAGATACCTTGCTTAACTAAAAAATTGTACTTCTCTTCTGTGCTGTGGTTGCTGGCCTGCACGACTGCAAGCGGCAAGCTGGCAAACAGCAAAAAAATGGTCAACATTCCGAACAGATACTTTCGAATGGTGAATCCCTCCCTAATAATTATGAGCAGCAGAAGCTTACGCTTTTTGGCTTCGATTCCTTGCTTAGCCTCATAACGTATAAACATTGTTCAAGGTTACAGTTTGTAGCTGCGGAATATGAAATTTTTTTTGAGCTTGTCCGGATCAATCGCAAACTACCCACGTGCTGAAGATAAAAAAGTGCAAATGAGCAAGGTTTTAAACAAGTCCTCATAAAAGCTGTATGTACAAAACCGAGATTATAGCACATGAAGTATGTAAATTCGCAAACTGAGCTAAAACCGCATTAATACTACAAGTAACACAAATGATGCAAATGATGTAAGTTGGCTAGCCGCCCTTTCTTATAACAATCATTCCGTATATAATAAAGGGGAATCATTTTATTAGGAGGAATCCACAATGGCTATGAGTAAGGCGAAGAAAGCAAGACAGAAGCTGTCGCAGCAAGGTCTATTGTCACCCGAGGCATTGAGAGGAAGCTGGCAGGGCATTAACCCATTTATGAGATGCACGCCTACGTTGAAGGAAAAACAAGTGAAACTAAATAGTAAGCATAGAAGGAGTCACGCCAACTATAGCGATGATTCCTTTTTGTTTTTATATGCCTAACAAAATAGCGGTTTACTGTTACATTGATTGGCATACGCGTCATCTTTGAAATTGTTAGAACCTCTATGTTAAACTAAAAAAGTAACTTATTACATAATATTTAATAACATTAATAATGAGCGGAGTTGATGCACCCTGTTAAAACTATTTCGAAACCTGAAGCCTTACTGGCTAATGATTGCTTTTGTTTTAATTCTCGTTTTTCTTCAATCCTTATCCGAGCTTTATTTACCAACATTGATGGCTGATATCGTGAACAAAGGCATTATAGGAGCGGACAACGCTTATATCATGCGAATCGGAGGGCTCATGCTGCTAGTTACAGCAGCCGGCGTAGTGTTTTCTATTGCTGCCAGCTATTATTCCTCTATAATTGCAGCAGGCTTCGGAAAACGTATCCGCAGCAAACTCTTTGGTCATGTGGAACATTTCTCTTTGCAAGAGTTTGATAAAATCGGAACGGCGTCGCTCATTACACGAACGACCAATGATGTGACTCAAGTACAGCAGGTGCTTATTATGATGCTGCGGATGATGGTCATGGCTCCGATGATGTGTATTGGTGGAATTATTATGGCCGTCAACAAGGATGCTACATTGTCACTTATCTTTGTAGTAGTTATACCGGTGCTGGCAGGGACTATTCTTTTGATAGCCTCCAAAGGAGTAGTTCTGTTCAAAGCGATGCAAATTAAGATCGACAAGCTTAATCTTGTGCTTCGCGAAGGGTTGACAGGCATTCGGGTGATTCGATCATTTAACCGAACAGGCTTTGAGCAGCAACGTTTTCGTAATGCGAATAAGGATTTGACAGACACCGCTATAAAAGTAAATAAAATAATGGCATTTATGATGCCTGTTATGATGCTCATTCTAAATTTTTCGAGCATCGCGATTCTTTGGTTCGGATCCATTCGTATTAGCAATGACGATATGCAAATCGGTGATTTAATGGCTTTTCTCCAGTATGCGATGCAAATTTTGTTTTCGCTTATGATGGTGGCAATGATGTTTATTATGGTGCCTAGGGCATCGGTTTCGGCGACACGTATTAATGAAGTGCTTGATATGAAGCCAGATATTCAAGATTTAGAGGATGCGATCCAGCCAAGTCGAAGCGGCGGAGATGTAGAGTTCCGTGACGTGACATTCAGCTATCCTGGTGCAGAGAAGCCGGCGTTATCAACGATTTCGTTCACCGCTTTGTCGGGAGAGACGACAGCGATTATTGGCGGAACGGGGTCTGGCAAGTCTACACTGGTCAATCTCATACCACGCTTCTATGATATTCAATCGGGAAAAGTGCTGATTGATGGCCTAGATGTCCGAAGCCATACGCAGCAAGCCCTTAGGTCAAAGATTGGATACGTGCCGCAGCAATCGGTGTTGTTTACGGGAACGATTAGCGAAAATATTAAATACGGCAAAGAGGATGCATCAGATGAAGAGGTGGGTCATGCAGCGGAAATTGCGCAAGCGTCAGCATTTATTTCAGAAATGGCTGATGGCTTTGAATCAATTATTGCGCAAGGCGGAACGAATGTTTCGGGTGGACAGAAGCAGCGTCTTTCCATTGCGCGTGCACTTGTGCGGAAACCGGACATTTATATTTTTGACGACAGCTTCTCTGCGCTTGACTTCAAAACCGATGCCCTCCTGCGAGCGGCATTGAAGAAGGAAACGCAGCAGGCTGCGGTTATCATTGTAGCGCAGCGTGTAAGCACGGTCATTCATGCAGATAAAATAGTAGTGCTTGACGAGGGAATCATTGCAGGTATCGGAACGCATAGCGAGCTGATGCAAAACTGCGATGTATACCGTGAAATTGTATCGTCGCAGCTGTCAGAGGAGGAAATCGCATGAGTGGACGTTCAGATGACAAAAATCAGCAGGGAATGGGCGCCGGCCCCCGCCCCGGACAACCTGGCAGAGGACCAATGGGACCGGGTCAGGGACCGATGGGCGCACTTGGCATGCCAGTCCAGAAGGCGAAAGATTTTAAGGGAACACTGCGTCGCTTGCTTGCTTACCTAAGGCCGCAGCGTACGAAACTGATTGTAGTCATATTTATGGCTGTGCTAAGTACCGTATTTTCCATCGTAAGCCCTAAGCTAATGGGTAACGCAACGACTGAAATATTTGAGGGCATAATGGGCAGCGGTGTCAATTTTGACGCTATAATGCGGATTGTATTTATCTTGATAGGACTTTACTTACTTAGTTCATTGTTTTCTTACGTGCAACAGTATGTGATGGCGGGAGTGGCTCAGAAGACCGTTTACGTGCTGCGTAACGATGTAAATGAGAAGCTGGAACGGCTGCCCTTATCGTTCTTTGATTCACGCACACATGGTGAAATATTGAGCAGAACGGTTAATGATGTAGATAATATTAGCAACACGCTGCAGCAAAGCTTAACACAGCTTATTACATCAATCGTCACACTCGTAGGCGTGATCATTATGATGCTGACAATTAGTCCGCTGTTGACCGTTATTTTGCTGCTAACCCTGCCGTTAAGCTTCATCGTGATCAAAGCAATTGCTTCACGGTCACAGGGTTATTTCAAAGGACAGCAAGCTGAACTTGGAAAGCTGAACGGTCATGTTGAAGAGATGTATACGGGGCATAAAATCATTAAAGCGTTCGGGCATGAGCATAAATCAATTGAGGCGTTTGACGAGATTAATGAAAAACTGTACCATTCCGGACGCAAAGCACAGTTCATTTCCGGAGTAATGATGCCGTTAATGTCGTTCATTAACAATATCGGTTATGTGCTTATAAGTGTCGTTGGCGGTATTCTAGTTACACGTCAAGCAATCAAGATTGGTGATATCCAAGCCTTTATCCAATATGCAAGGCAGTTTTCGCAGCCATTGACACAAACGGCTAATATTGCGAACATCATTCAGTCTACAATTGCATCGGCAGAACGGGTTTTCGAACTACTTGACGAGCAGGAAGAGTCAGCAGATGCAAGCGGTACGGAAGCAGCAACCTTAACTTCACCGCAAGGAAATGTTCGCTTCGAGCATGTTAAGTTCGGCTACAAAGAGGATGCTCCTCTTATTGGAGATATGAGCATTGACGTGAAGCAGGGACAAACGATCGCAATTGTAGGTCCGACTGGCGCTGGCAAAACGACACTAGTTAATTTGCTCATGCGGTTCTATGAAATACAGGAGGGCAGCATTACAATTGATGGCGTTAATATCACGCAGCTCCCAAGAGGCGACCTGCGTATGCTGTTTGGGATGGTGCTTCAGGATACGTGGTTGTTCAACGGAACGATTCGTGAAAATATTGCATATGGACGCGAAGGCGCAACGGAAGCTCAAATAATCGATGCTGCGCAGGCCGCACATGCTGATCATTTCATACGGACTCTGCCTGAAGGCTACGAAACTGTGCTGAACGAAGAGGCATCGAACATTTCGCAAGGGCAAAAGCAGTTGCTGACGATAGCACGCGCTATTCTTGCCGACCCTGCGATACTTATACTCGATGAAGCGACAAGCAGTGTCGATACACGTACAGAGCTGCAGATTCAGAAGGCAATGGCAAGACTGATGGAAGGTAGAACCAGCTTTGTTATCGCGCATCGGTTATCAACCATTAAAGATGCTGATATCATACTCGTTATGAACCATGGTGATGTGATCGAAAAGGGTAGCCATGAGGAGCTGCTCGCTAAAGGCGGGTTTTATTCCGATCTGTATAACAGTCAGTTTTCTGACGAGGCGAATTCAGTCGCATAAAGTATTAGATCATTTGGGAATAGAAGCTGTAATGAGAATAGTAGCTTAAGAATTAGGGTCTTATCTGGATCAAGTTGGCATAACAAGCCTGTTAGATCCGGACAAGATCCTTTTTTTATTTTTACATCGCGAACGAACTGATCTCGATAACAGAGAACTATGGAAGGATCGGTCTGCCTATGCCAGACAGGCTTCGTAAATTAATTGAGGTGCTCAAGGAGAAGAAATAAATAGTTAATATTTGGTATTTGTTATTGTACTTGCATGAAAGTGCGGCTTCTGACTATAATAAGAACATATGTTCTTATATGGAGGAATGGCTATGGCCGCAATGGAGGAAGATGCTCGCGGAGGAGTAAAGACGGCTAAACATCCACCGATTCAGACTGAGGATGAGCTGGAGCTTGTAAAACGATATGTGCTTCTAGGTATTGTGATGCGTATTTTGGATCATGATATACGTGTCATAGGTACGACAACCATTAAGTTGCCCCGTTTATATGAATCGATGCTGCGTGGTATCCAGGATCGAGTGTTGCTCGATCTGGCAGCCATTAGACGTCAATTCCGCGAAACGGGTATTAAAGTGTATGAAGAGAAGCGGGAACCGGATGGTTTGCACGCACAATATGTATGCCGCGGCTACCATCATCGTTTTTTTATGCTATGGGGATTTGTGAAGGCTGAGTCTGAACGAGTGCTGAAGCAGTATTTGTCCAGCTAAAATCATAATTGTTCATGGATTTGTCAAATTAACAAAAAAAAATTTCCTTTTTCCGTAGTTTAAGGTTGAGAACTTCGGACGATCTTATGTAATATAAGAGGTAGACATTATGATCGTAAAGGGGAGCATGTAGCAATGCACAAATGGGTTATGTTTGTTTTATTTACAGCGGCTTCACTTCTGGGCGTATACTTGCTCACATTCGGCTTGCCTCCTAAGCCAGTTGACGAGTCTGCCTCGTTGCCAGAAGGCACTGTATTAGTTAAGCTCGTAGCATCATCAACAGATTTTAAGTTTAATGAAGACGTGTACACAGTGAAAGTTGGAGAGAAAGTAATAATGAAGCTTGAGAATAAGCTCGGTATTCATGGTGCCGCTATTGAGGAGCTTAATGTTGCTTTAGATAACGACAATCCTGAAACGAATCTAGAATTCGACAAGCCTGGCAAATATAAAATCATTTGTTCTGTTCCATGCGGGCAAGGGCATGCTACAATGTTTGCTGAGCTAGTCGTTGAAGCTGCGTAATTCAGTAATAAGCTAAGCTTTTTGAATGAGAAAGGAGCCGAAAGGCTCCTTTTTGTTGAAATTACTAGTGTAATACGATGGCGTGATGCTGCAGTGTCCCTCATTATCTAGGGTTGCTGTAAGGAGTTTGCTTAGGTTATTATGTGATAATAGGTAAAATGCCATTCGATAAATTCAGAGGAGGAATTATAATGATTACTCATATCGTTTTTTTTAAATTGAAGGATGGAAGCGCAGAAAGTGTTGCGCAAACAGCTCAAGTGCTAAGGGATATGGAAGGCAAAATTGATGTGTTGAAATCAATCGAGGTTGGCGAGGATGTTGTTCATTCCGAACGCTCTTACGATATCGCACTTATTACGAAATTCGAATCGATGGAAGCGTTGGATGAATACCAAGTACATCCTGTTCATAAAAAAGTAATCGAGCATATGCTGCAAGTTCGCGAAGCGTCAATCAGCGTCGATTTTGTAAGCTGAGAGGAACGATAACGGATCATGAGAGACGTTTACGAAATCTTCACTTATTTGCTGGTCATTATATTCAGCAGCATTATTATGGTAGCATGGCTTAAACGTAAGGCAAAAAAAAAGAAGCAAGGCTGAAAGCAGGCGACTAACCGATGTATTATGTGAATCGCGAACAAATAGCTGTACGTCTGAGAGCAATGCCTGACATCGCACTCGCACTAAAGAATCTCGCTGCTGATTGGCAAGGCAGTATGATGGAAGGCTTGGCACAAGAGAGAGCGCTCCATCTTGCCATTGAGACTGTAACGGATGTAGGAAGCTTTTTAATTGACGGCTTTCTCATGCGGGATGCCAGCAGTTATGAAGATATCATTGAAATTACAGGAGCAGAAGGTTCTTTTCCAGCGTATATGCTGGAGCCGCTAATAGAACTTGTTAGACTGCGGAAGCCGCTTGTACAGGACTATTTTGATTGGCCTAGAGGTGAACTTCATCCGCTATCTACAGTACTGTCAGAGCTGCTGCCTGCGTTTAAAGTGGCGGTTGAGCTTTACATAGAGCGCGAGCTGCAATAAACTTAGGCTTTTTACTAGTATCAGAAGCGTGTAAATGCTGATTACGCTTGTTGATTTACGAAATCGTCATAATACGTTACAATGACGCTATCAAGCCTGCAAGGGTGGTGAAGGGTTGAAGCGAAGCGGAACGTTACGCGTTACTGGGCTTAATGCGGGAACGCAGGGCGATATATCAACACGTGAGCGTATTTTGATGCTGCTTAAGACTAGCGGCAGAATGAACGCTAGCGATCTGTCAAACGAGCTTGAGTTAACAGAGATGGCGATTAGGCGGCATATGTATGCATTGGAAAGTGAAGGAAGCGTTAAAATCGTATCCGTACGCCAAGCGATGGGAAGACCGCTGCATGCTTACGAGCTTACGGCTGAGGCGGACGAGCTGTTTCCGAAAAACTATCATCTGCTTACGCTCGATTTGCTTGAAGAGCTGGCGGATGACCCGCATACTGCAGCGCTAATTGACCGGATGTTTGAAGGACGCAAACAAAAACTTCTTGAACGCTATGAGCCAAGAATGATTGGCAAAAGCCTAGAGCAGAAAATAAACGAGCTGGCATCTATTCAGAATGCTGGAGGATATATGGTTGAAGTGGAGCCTCAAAGCGACGGAAACTATATGTTTTATGAATATAATTGTCCGATTGCTCAAGTAGCCGGAAAGTATCAGCAAGCTTGCAAGTGCGAGTTGACTTTATTTCAGGAGCTGCTTGACGTGTCGGTCGAGCGTACAGAATGCTTGGCCAAGGGCGGAGGCAAATGCAGCTACCGTATTGGATAATGGATTAGATCCCAAAAGAGAGACTGCCTTGCAGGGCTGTAAATAACCTGCGGCAGTCTCTTTTTGCGTTTTTTTGTGTCAAGACAAGCCCATGCTGCTTATACTGTCATTACGCAAGTGGGCATTCGTCTAGATGAGGATAAATTGGCTGCCCTGCATTTGATTTGGGGGAGGGACTAAGACATGGTTGTGACGTGGAGTGTTGCGATTGCTGCTGCTGCTTTTGTCATATTGGTAGTGGGAATGTTGATTGCTATACGAACCGCTCTCAGCAGGCTAGGGCGTATGCAAGCATCAGCGGAGGAAATCCAGCAGGATATGCATAAGCTCGCTTTGGAGTTGAATGGGCTTGTGCAGCCAGCAGAAGAAACCATTCGTACTGTACATCGTCAGCTGCAATCGGCTAATCGATTGTTTGAAGCGGTGGAGCAGATCGGGGATGTAATCACGCATACGACGTCTGCGGCAGTGAATATCACATCTGTACTGTCTGAATCCGCGGCACATCATGCAAAGCGTACTGCCACAAAGCGTCAGGCTTCGGATACRCTGGAATGGGCTGAACTTGGAATGGCTGCTTGGCAGCTGTGGCAGTCCAGCCGTAAACAGGCGGAGCCGGATGGCGGGGAAGTGTAGCGCTTCTCATTGAAAGGCGCAATCCGAATCAAAGAGCAGAGACGAAGGGCACTCTAAGAACGAAGGGAGCTACTATAATGTCAACAGGAAAGCAAACAAAAGGATTTTTGCTAGGTGCATTAGCCGGAGGTATCATCGGATCGGTAACAGCATTGCTCTTAGCGCCTAAGGCTGGCAAAGAGCTGCGTCAGGATATATCGGTCGGAGCACATAAGATTAGCGAGTCAACAGTCAAGGTTGCCGATCAGGTAACGGATACAACTGGTCGTATAGCCAAGCAAATTGGCGGTCAAGCGGTACAAATTGCTGGTAAAACGAGGCAAGCAGCAGGAACGATCGTTAGTAGCGTGAGAAGCATAGGCAGTAAATCGATTAAAACAGCTGAAGTTACTTCAGAGTCAACCGAATTAATTGCTGAATCTGCTGATGGCGAGCAGGAAGCTAGCGCGTTAGAAGCGGTCGAAGCTGGGGAAACGGAAGCGGCAGCAACGAAAGAGTTTTAGAAATATTAGGAGTTTACACACCAAAGAGTCGAGCGACTTCTCATAGAAGCGCTTGACTCTTTGGTGTGTTCAGCGTTCAGTATAGATGATCCGTTTTCCTGCACGCATCTCCGAAATGGAGAAATGTACACCAATAAACGCTTATGTGTCTGCTGTCTGTTTACTGTCTGTTTGCTATGGTTACTATGTCATCGTAGTCTCAAATTTTGCAATTAAATGAGAAAGCAAAAGAATCCGCTGCGGTTTAGTTTCAGTAAATGCACGTAATCGCTGGGATAAATCATTCCGCACTCTCTTTTCGGTGATTTAGCTTCATATTCTGATACTAATGCATCTCTCATTCCATCATACCGCTCATTAGGTTCACAATATGAAATTAATTAATTCTAATAAACCGCGAACCCGCCAGATGCAGATGTAAGTCGTAAAGATTTCACATCACAAAAAAAGGGGTAGTTGCGTACAATCATTTCTCTTTACTACACAGCAATCATTACCTTTACGATACCCTATATGGATCAAACAAAAGGATTAGAATGAGATATTATTTAGCTGTTATCCGCGGCTCTTTCGGATAGTCCCATTATTGAAGCAAGCCTGAATTTACGTTAATATGTATTAGGTACATTTAGATGTGAAAATTCATATGTTATTCTGACCAGATTTACTACACTTTGTTCAAGAAAGCGGTGTGTTTGTGCAGCAACCGATTGCGATACTAGATTCCGGCGTAGGCGGCCTGACCGTTGCCAAGGAGATCATGCGCCAACTGCCGCGAGAGAAAATTATTTATTTTGGAGATACCGCTCGTACGCCTTATGGCCCGCGCTCGTCAGAAGAAGTGATACGATTTACAAGAGAAATAGTAGATTATTTAATTCAGTTTAAACCGAAAATGATTGTTATAGCGTGTAATACGGCGACTGCCGTTGCTCTTGATGATATTCGTTCCAGAGTTTCAGTGCCGGTTGTTGGTGTTATAAATCCCGGCGCGCGTGCCGCTATTGGCAGAACACTGACAGGTTGTATTGGTGTAATAGGAACGGAAGGCACGATTAAGAGTGGCGCTTATGCGAATGCGCTGCGAGAACTAACGCCTCATGTCCAGGTAGTTAGTCAAGCGTGTCCGCAATTCGTACCACTTGTCGAGAATGGTAATTTCCAATCAACGGAGACGTATAATACGGTAAGAGACTCCATCGGTCATTTGCGCAGCTATCCGATTGATACTTTAATACTCGGATGCACGCATTATCCATTTCTTGCGGACACTATCTCTGAGGTAATGGGGCAGAATGTTACACTGATAAACTCTGCGGATGAAACAGCTCGCGAGATTAGTACGATTTTGCAGAATAAGCGAGATCTTGCGAGGGGGAATGAATTACCCATTCATCAGTTTTTCTGCAGTGGTGAGTCGCATATGTTCAAGACTATCGCCCAAAAATGGTTGAATGAACAGATCGATTTGACCCCTGTTGTGTGGCAGGTTCCTCATATTCATTAGACCAATTAGAAGAAGTCGATCACTGCAAGGTGATCGGCTTCTTTTTTTACTTCATAGTACAGGCATCGTACCGCATAGCATGTAAGAAACAAACCCATGCAGGTGGAGGCGATCGTCATGTATTCGGTTCAAACATACAGCTATTGCGATATGGTGGAGGGCTGCAGACAGCTAACGGACAGCTATCCTTTTGTAGCAGCGCATATTATTGGCGAGAGTGTAATGGGCAAGCCTTTGCTTGCGCTGCGCTGCGGCACTGGCTCACGCAAAATTCATATGAATGCTTCATTTCACGCAAATGAGTGGATTACTTCCGCATTACTCATGCGCTTTGTTGCGGATTTATCAGCAGCTTACAGCAATGGTGGACGATTAGCCGGTCAATCGGTGGAAGAGCTTTGCAATGAGGTAACGCTGTGGGCTGTCCCAATGGTTAACCCTGACGGGGTTGAGCTTGCGCAGCGAGGGCTGGAACAAGGGCATCCATACTACAATTCCTTGCTTAAATGGAATGGTCATTCAGAGCAGTTCAACAGCTGGAAAGCTAATATAAGAGGCGTTGATCTAAACGATCAGTTTCCTGCGTATTGGGAAGAGGAATGTAAGCGCAGAGGGGTAGAGGGGCCAGGCCCACGCGACTATCCGGGACCTTATCCGCTTAGTGAACCAGAAGCATTTGCAATGGCTCGTCTAACAGAGACGATAAGCTTCGATGCTATCGTAGCGCTGCATACGCAAGGGCGGGAAATCTATTGGAATTACCGTGATTACGAGCCGGAAGAAGCGGAGCAGCTGGCAAACAGGCTAGGACAAGTGAGCGGATATAAACCAGTGAAGCTTACGGGAAGCGATGCGGGCTATAAGGATTGGTTCATCAAGCAATTTCGGAGACCAGGATTTACGGTAGAGGCGGGTTACGGTGAAAATCCACTGCCTATGAGCCAATTTGATACGATTTATATGGAGCTGCAGCCCTTATTATTGGAGACTATGAGGTTTAATAGCTAATTAGCAAAAGTAGGCGATTGATGTACGATTATGGTATAATGCTGCCAAAGGTCGTCAGCAAAGGAGGAGCTTACTCATGCGTAAATTGCTGTCTTTGCGCCATTGGCAGAGAGTGTTTGTCCGTGTATTTCGTTTATTGAGGTCGAAGGATGTATCACTAGTAGACAAGCTGGTGTTTACGCTGCCTGTCTTACTCTATTGGGTTTTGCCCGATGTGATGCCTTTTATGCCGGTAGATGATATTGCCGTTACGATGTTCATTTCAACTTGGTTTGCCGGAAGAATGGAGAGCAAGTATAATATAAAATAATGATAATTACCAAACGGCATAGGAAAAGAGGAGTTGGATAAAAGATGAATTGCAAAATTTCTAAAAACGCAGCTAAGATGTTAAAAGAAGAACTGGACAAGCCTGAAAACGAGGGCAAAAAGCTGCGTGTTTACGTGACACATTCACATGGTGATCACGCTCATTACGGCATGGGTATCGACGAGGCAACAGAGAAAGACATCGTTGTAACGACAGACAAGGACATTGACGTTATTTTAGAGCAAGGAAACGAGTTTTTGGACGGCATTCGCATCGACTATTTTTATGTGCCTGAAGAAGGCTTTGCTATAACGAATCCATCCAGGGGCAACCACGGAGATCACTAAACGCTACTTAGCCATACAATTCAGCACCATAAGATACAGACGCAGCATGACCCAACGACAATAATAATCGTTGGGTTTTTGTATAGTGCTTGAAAGGAGCATAGGATGGATATTACAACACCGCAATTGCTGTATCACGGCACGACTAGCAATACGGTACATTCGTTTCAACAAAAACTGCTGAACGCACCATATTGGCGACCGGGCAAAGACTTTGGAGAAGGCTTCTATACGACGATCTCTATTGCACAAGCGCGTAAATGGTCACACAAATCAGCAAAGGAGTCTTGGGATGGCGGTCGCCCCTGTGTGCTTGTCGTTGAGCTTGCTTCTGTGCCTCCTCACATAGAGCCCTTATTATTTCTCTCCGACTCTCAGGCGTGGGCTGCATTTATTTATAGTCACCGTAAAGCGAGTGTGAAGGGGGAAGACCCTTGCGCTGTTCATCCGGATATTATAATAGGCCCGATGGCAGACAATGATACTGGAAAAATCGTACATAAAGCAGTACAATTAAATAAAGATGAACGTTGGTTTTATGAACAGATCACGATATCGCGCAAGGGCAGAAGGCTGGACCCATTACGTTTAGGTAATCAGGTTGTTTTTTGCTCTGAACAATGGGAATCACATCTCAGGCTTGTAGGATATCATATTTATATGGGAGGCAGGTGGATGTATCATGACAGTCAAGACGCAGGTCAGACTCAGTTTGTATGAGCGAGGTATTGTTGAAGCGCTAACCGCTGGATACAGCTATTCAGCAGGTGAGGCTAGGCAACTTGTTGTATCGTATATAGAGGTCGTGCGAAAGCTCGGCGGCTACGACAATAGTGTGCATTACGCTCAGCTTCTCGATCGGGCAAATCGCAAGGAGTATACGCCATCGCAATGGCTGGATCATATCCGTACCATTGAGCGAGGCGAGCTAAGAGATAGCGGCATAGGAGAAGAAGAGCGCGAATATTTGCAAACGAAGTAATCAACGAGGATAAAAATGACATTCAAACTACTAAAGGTTTGGAATGTCATTTTTTCTTTATTTTAAAAGTGGCCTTACCTACTACATGAATATCAGAGGGGACTAAGACTAATGATTATCTATCCGTCCTTAGAAGAAGGGGCAACAATTGGAGTGACAGCACCCYCATCCGGGGTTAAGGCTGAATTGCATGATCTGGTTAAGCTTTCATGCAGCCGCTTGGAGAAGTACGGATTTCAAGTTATTTGTGGTGATACGGTATGGACACAAGATAAAGCAAAGTCAGCCTCAGCCAAAGTTCGCGCTGATGAATTTAATTCGATGATGCGCGATGATAACGTGGATCTAATCATACCACCTTGGGGTGGGGAATTGTTAATTGAGATGGTTGAGTATATTGATTTTGATCAAATTAAGAACAAGTGGATACTAGGCTATTCTGATATAAGCGTGTTGCTGCTGGCAATCACTTTGAAAACAGGGCTAGCGACTGCTCACGGTATGAATTTCATTGATTTACGAGGAGAATTTATGGATGAGACAACCGCGATGTGGCAAGCAGTATTATCTACGCCATCTGGGGGAACTGTCCTGCAGCATTCCTCGTTAAACTATCAAAAAGAATGGAAGCACAATAACCCCTCATCAAGTGTTTTCCATTTAACGGAGCCAACGAATTGGAATACGGTATCAAAAACGGATATGAAACTAAATGGTAGATTGCTAGGTGGATGTATAGATGTCATTAGACATTTGATTGGAACACCTTATGGTGATCTTGAACATTTTCAAAAGCAATTTATTAATAATGAACCTATCGTATGGTATTTGGAAAATTGTGAGCTGAATACAGCGGATTTACGCAGGTCATTAGTTCACATGAAGTATGCAGGATGGTTTAATAATTGCTCAGGTATTATGTTTGGAAGAAGTGCAGTCAATCAGCCGTTTGACAATTACACGGTAGAAGATGTGTATAGAGAGCTTTCTGAGGAGCTTCAAATTCCTATTGCTTACGATATAGATTGCGGTCATGTCCCACCACAAATGACATTTATAAATGGGGCTTATGCTGAAATTGAAATCACAGACGGTAAAGGGTTTGTTAGGCAATATTTTAATCAGTAGCGTTTTTCTAGTTAATAAAGAAAGAGGGAACGGAGGGAGCAGTAGTTGGACAAGCTGTATAAGTCTCATAACCAGTCTAATCGCTATTATATATCCGGTTTAGTTGTTGCACTTCTTTTTATTGTGGCTTCAGAACTCATATGGTTGCCGGCTCCGCTTCGGACTAGCAATGGTATGCAATGGATTGAAATGATTGATCGATTATTTTATTTGTTGGCACTTGTACCGTTAAGCTGGGCTTTAGGCGCGGGGCTTGGGTTTTGGCAGCAATGGAGAGGACAGCAAATAAGTCGGTCACTTCAGCAGCAGAGCGAGCGGTTAAATGATTCCATGCCTAAGGAGAGAGAGCGAGCAATCGAAGTAGATAAGGTGTGGCACACACGTAGGGCGAAGCTGCTGCTTGGATTAATGCAGCTGCTCCGTCTGTGCATTATTGCGCTGAGTCTTACAGGGGCATCGCTCGTGCTGTTTGCTCCCGAGCGGTTATTTCTGCTGCTGGTATTAATCGGTGCTGGGGCTCTGCTAATGCTTGCGGATATGCTGCTGAGCGAGGCACTCAATTGGCCCCGTGAGGTTAGTAATCGAATGAGAAAAGTACAATCAAATAAGCAGCGAAAATCAGAATCGGTCAGATGGAGCAAAGTGGAGGAGCAGAAGCCAGCCAAGCTTACGGGAGCCTCTGGTGTGCGACACAAGCGGCTGCTTCATTTGCCGATACGAAGCGGGGGTATTCTACTCCTTACTGCAGCACTGCTGCTTGGATTGCTTTATCCGACGGGGTATCGTGTTACTTACCCAGGTATGACACTGAATATGAATCGATATGCTCATGTTGAAGGAGGAGGCAGCAGCGGCGAAGTGAACGGCGTACTTGTATTTGATCGACCGGCAGTAGCAGCTGATTGGCTTTATGCGAAGCTCTTCCCACTCTATTCATTTGAGAAAATTCCGGAGGACGAACCTCCGCTCACGGAATCATACACGCAGGTAGTCATGATGAAGAAGGATGCGAACGAGGTGGCTGCTGCCGTTGCGATGAAAAAGGTAGGTATCGGAAGCGGGATTACATCAGAAGGAGTACGAGTCATTGGTATCGTAAAGGGTAGTCCAGCTGAACAACTGCTGCAAGCGGGGGATGTTATACAAAAATTAAATGACCAGCAGGTTAGTAAGGTTGACGAAATGATTGGATATATGGACCAATCAGTAGCACCGGGGGAGTCAGTTGACATTACACTCAGAAGAGAGTCTGGGAGTATCCAGGTAGAAGTACCTACAAGAGCGTCTCAGGAGGCTCCAGAACGGGCTGTGTTCGGTGTTTCGGTACAAACGGAACTGCACCTAGATATTCCTCGCAGTGTCGATTATAGCCGATATATGGCGCATATAGGCGGGCCATCACATGGGGCGATGCTGACATTAGCACTAATCGACCAATTAACACCGGGCGGTGTTACCCGCGGTTTAAAGGTGGCAGGGACCGGAACCATCGAGGAAGATGGCTCAGTAGGTCTCATTGGAGGGATCCAGCAGAAGGCGTATGCGATAAGCCGCACGGATGCGGATGTGTTTTTCGTTCCAGCGGAGCTGGAGGTAGCTGCTCGGGGCGCTGCACCAGATTTGAATATCGTGCCCGTGCATACGATTGATGATATTTTGAACTGGTTAGCTCGGCAGAAGGATTAGGCTATCACTTTATAAAGCGAAAAGGGGCTGTCCACTAAGGTCTAAATCGACCTTAGGGACAGCCCCTTATTATTCACCATACGAGAATTCGCTTGCCTATAGACAATGGCAACAAAGTTGTTTATTCTCAAAATCTGCTTGTTACTTGCTGCTTTGTGCTACTTCTTTGTCGTCTCCGTCTTGGGTCTTAGCGCGAGCTTCAGTAGCTGCTTGCTCTTTAAAGTCTTTGATCAAATCATTCATAACAATCTGATCGGAAATGAACAACTCCTTGCGCACCTCTGCAACTTTTCCAATACAAGCATTGATATCGCCAACCTTGTTAGCGGCAATATTCCAACACTTTCCATTCTCGGCAATACCATCACCGGAAGGCATATAGAAGACGGTTCCGTCCGTCCATGAGCCGTTCCTCTGAGCAACTATTTTGCCATCGAGCGGTTTCTCTAACACTAGAGGCGTCCCGAACAAATATTGATCAGCAGTGGAGATACCAAGCAAATGAAGAATGGTTGGTGTTACATCAAGCTGGCCGCCAACATTTGTATACGTACCAGCTTGAGCGTCATTCGGTAGGTGAACAATAAACGGCACTTGCTTCAGAAGCATTTGCTGCTCCAATTCATTTAGAGGCTTGCCTAGGAAGGTTTCATACATTCCCCAGTCTTTTATCGAGTTGTCGTGGTCACCGTATAATAAGAAAATGGTATTGTCCCACAGGCCTTCTGCTTTCATTCGTTCCACAAGCTCACCAAGAGCGGCATCGACATAATGAACAGATTGCAAATAATCTCCCATGATGGTTCCTTTTAATTCACCTACATTAAGCTTCTTCTCCGTCTCAGGCATAGTAAATGGATGATGGCTCGTTAATGTAATGAGGAAGGAGTAGAAAGGCTTCTTCTCTTTGGAGATGACGTCCATTGACTGTCTGAAGAATGACTTGTCCCCGACTGACCAACCAATTTTTTCATCTAGTTTAAAATCTTTCAAATTGTAAAATTGATCGTATTTCATATTATGATACATCGAATTTCGATTCCAAAATCCGCCTTCGTACGCATGGAATACAGTAGTGGAGTAGTCATGTGTTTTCAACGTTGACGGTAAACAATCGAATTCATTCGAAGCATATTGGATGAATACCGAGCCATTATTCAGTGGATGCACCGAACAGTTTGCGCTAGAATCAGCGTCGGATGTTCTTCCCTGATTGGTTTGGTGATAAAACTGGCTGAAATAGGCACTCTCTTTAATCAGCTTGTTTAAATTAGGCGTAATTACTTGACCGCCAATCGATTTGTCAATCATAAAATTATTCAAAGCTTCCGTCTGAACCATCAGAACGTTGCTGCCTGCGTAAGCGCCAAATAGAGGATCCTCTTTCTCTAGTTGACCACGAACTTGGCCGCGTGCTTTCATCCAATCATTAGCTTCCGATTTCTCTTGAGCGGAGACTGTCTCTGCATCGAGCCAGTGACGCTTAACATAACGAGAAATGTCATAACCGTGAAAGCCAAGCGCACCTGTAACGTTATAAATCGATAAGTTCCACCAGCTTCCGGTGAAGACGCTTGCTGCCCAAGTACGTTTTGCCTCATTTATATTCGAGAAAACAAGCGTTGAGCCTAGAATGAAAATAGCTGCGCTGATAACGATGCGAAAGAGTGCTTTACGCCATAGTGGTGCAGCTTTGCGGTGAGCGTTAGCGAGACGTAAGTCTCCTCTTCCACGCCAAATGACATAAACTGCAAAAGGAATAATAATGATCCAGTCTATAAACAATAGGAAATCTTTAAGATTGATCAAGGTGCCAATACTTCCGCCTAAAGCACCCACCTGGCTTAATTGCATCAGGACCGGTACAGAAATGAGATCTTGGAAATAGCGATAATAGATCACATCGGCGTACAAAACAAAAGATAGGAAAATATTAAGAATGACAAGAGCAATGATTCTCCCGCGTGCGGCGAACCAAACGGTCCAGAATGCAACCAGCAGGACAGCGCCGAACTCGATCGTTGCATCCATTTTGGTCATGTCCATATATTTAACGGATAAAAGTCTATTGAATAAATAAAGCTTGAGCATCATAGCGAAAGTAAATAGCAGGAAGTCGACAGCCTTTAGCCGCTCAAGCCAAACTAGCACAAAGCTTAAACAGCGCCTAAATACGTTTTGCTGGACAGGTATCATGAATTTAACATCCTTTTCTACTCTAAAATTGCGAATTCGCGTGGCGTCAACTTAACCTAGTGTTGGTTGACTGCGGTAACTGACCGTATAGCTTTCATTACTAATAGTAGGCTCATCGTGGACGATCTCTTGACCGTTGCTGAACTCCGTGTTCTGATCACGAAGCCACTTGTTAAGTTTCTCCTTTCTACGCTATGGCTCTATTCCGAACCCCGAGAAGACTTCTAATTTATTTTATAGATAACCTATCATTTCCATCCCATTATTAAGGAAACAGTTTAACAATGAAGAACCGAATTTCTTATGAATAGATTAACTTTTTCTTAAAGTGCTTCCCGGAATAAAGTTTATCTATTGCGCGGTGGTAATGCTCCAAAGAACTGGAAGTAATTACATTCGATTCGTCCATTGAATAGCTTCCGCTTCTTATCGGCATGTCTGCCGAAATAATGCTCAATTGTAGTGGAAGGTGTAATTGCGAAATAGGACCAAGTCGGGTAATGAAGTGCAGTCAGACCAAATTGGCGCAGTGCGGCTTCCGCTTCTACATCATCTCCAAGCCGCTCACCGTAAGGCGGATTCGTAATCATTACACCGTAATCACCTACAGGCTTTACTTTCGCAACGGGCTGAACGAGTAGTTTAATGTCTTTGCCAAAGCCGGCTTTCTTCACAGCAGCTTCTGCAATCTCAATCGCGTTCGGATCAATATCAGATCCTGTGATTTGCAGTGGAATATCATCCTTCACTAGATCAAACGCTTCTTCGCGCGCTCTATCCCATAGCTCCATAGGAACGAGCGGCCAGCCTTCGCTGTTGAACGTACGGCGCAAACCCGGTGCGATGTTCCAGCCTATCATAGCTGCTTCAATTAGAAACGTTCCTGACCCGCAAAATGGATCATACAACGGGCGTTCCGGACGCCAGCGGCTAAGCTGTATAAGTGCTGCTGCCATCGTTTCACGGATTGGCGCTTCAGTTGCTACTTTACGATAACCCCTCTTATGAAGTCCGGCACCGGTTGTATCTAATGTAAGCATTGCTCGATCGTTCATTAGCGTTACTTCAATTACGTAGCGACCACCGTTCTCATCAAACCATTCCGTTCCGTAAACGTCCTTCATTTTTTCAACGACTGCTTTTTTGACTATACTTTGGCATGCAGGTACGCTTGTAAGCTGTGATTTCTGTGAACGTCCGTCTACTGGGAATTCTCCATCATTGGGAATCCAGGTAGGCCAATCCAGTGCTTTCGTTCCTTCAAATAGCTCTTCGAAGGTCGTAGCGGGAAACTCACCCATTTTAATGAGAATTCTGCCGGCTGTGCGCAACCAGAGATTGGTACGGCAAATATCGATAGGGCCCCCACTGAAATTGACACGTCCATTCTCAACCTGCAGGTCTGTATAGCCCAAATCTTTTAGCTCACGAGCTACAACCGCCTCAAGGCCCATAGGCGCGGTTGCTATTAGATGTAAATTTTCCATTATGCACTCTCTTTTCTTAAATACTATGCGATAGTTAGAGCCGTATCGAAAGGATACGCTTGTAACCCCACGTTCAAAATCATACAATCAAGTATAGGACAAATT
>NZ_JBFUHJ010000077.1:0-19768 GCF_056402455.1 Paenibacillus sp. P4_A7
CAGAAGAATACGCGCCAGAAGAATACGCGCAAAATCCGTTCGAAATCAACAGTTAGCTTCGTTTACAGAGTAGCATAGTTCAGTTCACATGAACATTTTTTTAAGTGGATATTCCATCCGCTTTGTTTGCTGTTCGTTTTTTTCTTTGCTTGCAACAAAAAACAAACGGCACAGGGATTTTCCCATGCCGTTTTGTATTCCATTTTTATCCCCGGTCTTGTCTTTGAGCTTAACTTAATGACATTGCCCTAATAGGGTGTCTTTTTGTATATAGCTGCTAGTCGTAGGTTAAATAAAAGAATATTCCTTTTTATTAATTTAAAATAAAAAAAATTTCTTTATTTTGTTGGCTGTGTTATTGTATGATTACAGAAATAATGTGCCCTGATTGGAGAGGTGAGTGAATTATGAATGACATCATTCAAAGTTTAAAAAACGGCTGCATTGTTTCCTGCCAGGCCCTTGAGAACGAGCCTTTGTTCGGTGCCAATTATATGGCTACAATGGCCAGAGCTGCCGAAGAAGGCGGAGCGGTTGCCATACGTACCAATTCACCGATAGATATTGCCGCTATTAAGATGACAGTATCACTTCCACTAATCGGTTTATACAAGGTGCAATATCCGAATTCAGATGTCTATATTACCCCTACAATGAAAGAAGTTTCCGCAATCGTAGAGGCAGGAGCTGAGATGGTTGCTATTGATGCGACAGGGCGACCCAGGCCGGATGGAAGGTCTTTAGCGGAGTTGATCGCCGATATTCGGATAAGCTTTCCGCACATCCTGATAGTAGCTGACGTCTCTATATATGAAGAAGGGGTAAGGGCCATCCAACTAGATGCTGACATCATTTCTACGACGATGTCAGGTTACACACCCTATAGCCCTCAGCAATCCACACCGGATTTTGAACTGGTAGAGCGTTTGTCCAGATTGAACAGTAAGCCTGTGTTAGCGGAAGGAAGAATATGGACGATAGAGGATTGTATCAGATGCTTCCGCGCAGGCGCATTCGGAACGGTTATTGGAACGGCGATTACCCGACCTCAGGAGATTGCGAAACGGTTTGTAGCGGCAGTGCGCCATGAAACCTTGGAAAATATTTGATGACTAAGGGGATAAGATATGAAGAAAAGTGAAGTGAGATCGAATGCTTCTAATACCTTACTTACTATATCTAGCATCTACTCATCTATGACCAAGGCTGAGAAGAAAGTTGCGGATGCAGTGCTGGAGGATTCAGAATCAGCCGTGCATTATTCCATTACGGAGTTGTCTGAGAAGGCAGGAGTCGGCGAGACATCGGTCATGCGTTTCTGCAGAAAACTTGGCTTCAGCGGGTATCATGAATTCAAATTGTCCATAGCTCTCACGGTGTTTAATGCTCCTAGAAGTGTCGTGGGAGAGTTCGAAGAAAGCGATGATACGCAATCCATTATTAATAAAATTACGGCTTATAACTCACAAGTTATTACGAATACTAAGGAATTGATTCATGCCGAGGCTCTGCAAACTGCCGCGAATATTTTACTCTCAGGGAAGAAGATTCACTTCTACGGTGTCGGTTCCTCTGGTATTACGGCGATGGATGCTTATTACCGGTTTATGAGAATTGGTCTGTCAGTTAATGCGCAATGGGATGCTCATATTATTGCCATGTCCGCTGCTTTATTAGGAAAAGATGATGTCGTGTTCGGCATCTCGACCTCGGGGAGCACAAGAGATTTAGTTGATCCGATCAAAAATGCGAAGCGCAATGGAGCAACAGTTATCTGCTTAACAAGTAATGCCAAATCACCCATTACCAAATATTCAGATTCCATTTTGTTGGTGCCATCCAAAGAATCACCTTTACAAGGGGGCGCACTCTCCACCAAAATTGCTCAAATTCACGCGCTTGATATTTTATCGAATATTGTTATTTCCCAATCGAAAGAAAGCACGGCCGAATCAATTAAAAAAACGGCAAATGCGGTGGCAGACAAGCTGTATTGACAAATACACTAAGAATTTAATGGAGGTTCTGCAGGATGAAGGAAGCATACATAAGAAGCATGGATAGTTGCTTAGGATGGATCGAGAAGCAGATGCTGACTTTTGACGAGGGTTATCATGGTATGTATGAACGAATTAGAATCGATGAACATACTAAAGTCAACTGGGTAAGACCGGATTGCAACACAGAAATGCTGAGAGTGCTTACCCTGTATGAGAAGTTGACTGGTTCGGGAGCACATTCGCAATTGGCTGGTAAGATCAAGGAATGGATACTTCGTGTACAAGACAATGATCCGTTATCTCCGTGGGAAGGAACCTTCCCTTTCTATCTGAACGATGGCCATATCCGAACAGGCCCTGATAAGGGCGGTAAGGTTTATCAGAATGACAATGGGAGAATCATGATTGGCTTACTGCACACTTACGCAATAAGCAAAGATGAACGGTTGTTGGAAAGTGCCAAGCGACTTGCGGATTACTGGATCGGAATACAAAGACCAGAGGGATATTTCGCTAGTAATGATAGTAAGACATGGGCTTTAGTAAAGGGACCCGATTTTGTACTCTGGCTTGCAGCAGGCTTTCTTCTCTTATATCAAGCAGTAGGTGGAGAGAAGTATAAGGCGGCTGCGATTAAAGCATATGACTATCTGCTAAGCATCCAAATGGATAACGGAAGAATGAAAACTTCTTATGAGTTGGATTTGACTGAGGATTGGAGACCGTTATCGTCAGAAACAGTGAAATCACTTTACAGCTTTAGTGTAGCTTTTCAGGTTTTACCGGATCCTCGCTATGCAGCGGCTATAGAAAAGCTCGGAGAGTATACGCTTTCTCTGCAGCATACTGATGGCGGTATTCTGAACAATGATGTGGACACTAAAGATGCTTCCTTGCAAAATAATGAGCAGCTTTGTGATTTAGTCTATACACAAGGGTATGCCTTAATGGCGCTGATTGAAGCAGGGAAGGCTACCCAGAATTCAAAATATGAGCAAGCTGCACGTAATCTTGCGGACTTTCTAGTGAGTATTCAATGCCACGGTGAATCTCCATTATGGGATGGAGCGTGGCGTGGTTCATACAATGCCTACACTCGTCAATGGGACGGCACAGCCAATCAGAATAATCTGATAGATGAGGGCGGCATGTTCTCCGTCTACACAGGCTGGAGCGCGACTAATATTATGTACGGCTTGGTTCAGCTATGCGAGTAATCGTAAGATTTCTTTGTAAAAGAACAAAAAAAAGGGATTGGTGATTATTATGAGAAAGAAGTCATTGGTTATCATGCTAGCAATTATCATCGCATCTGTTTCATTGCTCGCTGGTTGTGGAAGTAATAATTCGAAAGGCACCGATATCAAAGAGTCAGCAACACCATCGGGCTCAGTAAGCACAGGTGAGAAGTCTAAAGTGTCCGTTTGGTATTTATGGGGAGGTAGAGAAGGGGCAGCCATCGAAGAGGTTATAAGCAGATTCAACAGCAGTCAAGATAAATATATCGTTGAAGGCTTATCGGTACCGGATGAACAGAAGATCAAGGTCGCGATCTCTAGCGGCAATGGACCCGATCTGACGGATTCATTCTCACGTAATGTCTCGGCGTATGCAGAGAGCGGTATTTCGACTCCCTTAGATGACCTGATTGCGAGAGATAAATATGACATGTCTGACTTCGTGCCAGCAGCATTAGGAACCGTTACGTATAAGGGTAAGGTTCACGCATTACCTTTAAACGTTACGAATGATGCCCTATATTACAACAAAAAATTGCTAGCTGAAGCAGGGTATACAGAGCCTCCAAAAACAAGTAAAGAGTTATTGGAGATGTCCATTAAGATGACTAAGCTCAACGATAATGGTTCAATTAAAGTGCTGGGCTTTCCGATGTATCCGGTTGTTCCTTACCGCCATCTCACTTACGCATTTGGGGGTACGCATCTGACGGAAGACGGCAAGGAGCCGCTGTTTGAAAGCAAAGCATCAATAGAAGCGCTCAATGTGATCTATGCATATACGGAGAAGTTTGGCGAGAAGAATGTTAAAGAAATTCAAGCCTCAGGCAAGTGGCTTGATCCAACAGATCCGTTCTTAAGAGGAGAGCAAGCCTTCCGGATCGAAAGCTCACCGCTAACGGCATTTATCGAGAGCAATAATCTGGATATTGATTACGGTGTTGCGCCGCTTCCTTATCTTGAAGGTCAACCGGAAACTGCAGGTAGTGTTGAAATCAAAAGCTCAACCTTCTACATTACGAAGACAGCGAAAAATGTCGACGGCGCTTGGGAATTCATGAAATATATGTACTCGGCTCCGGAGTTGGCTAAAGTGATGGCGACGATGAGTAATATTCCTGCCAAAATGTCGGCATGGAAAGATCCATTATTCGCGGATAAAGTAAATGAGAAGAAATTTATGGAGTACTCGCAGAATCAGAATGCAAAGACGTTGCCTAATATCCCGCAATTGGACGAGATTCTCAATAAAATTATTAAAGAAGAAGTAGAGGCGCTTGCTAATCTAAAATCAAAGCCAGATGAAGCTGCTAAGAAAATGCAAGACAGAACAATAAGTGCCTTAAAGTAATACAAAGTTGACGTGATCCCTACCCTTAGGGTGGGGATCACGTTTGCTGATTATAGGTGGGAAGGCAGATGATAATATGCAAACAAAAGCCAATTTAACTGGACTCCTATTTTCATTACCGTTTCTATTTGGGTTTCTCTTTTTCACGTTATATCCGATTACTGCTTCGTTAGTATACAGCTTTAATGATTTTAATCTCTTTAAGCCGATGACCTATGTTGGATTGGATAATTACAAATGGATGCTTACTGAAAAATATGTCGGAATCAGCATTATAAACACCTTCTATATGGTAATATTCGCCACGGTGGTGAGTCTGTTTTTTGGTCTGCTCACGGCGCAGCTTCTTAATATGAAAGTAAAAGGGCAGGCAATCTTTCGAACCTTCTTCTATATACCATCCATTGTTCCGGTTATAGCTACCTCATTGGTTTGGATGTGGGTATTAAATCCGAGAAGCGGCTTAGTTAATTCTTTCCTTGGCTTATTCGGTGTTAATGGACCCAACTGGTTACTTGATGCAACCTGGACAAAGCCTTCCTTATTATTAATGGCGGCTTGGGGCTGCGGCAATGTCATGATCATCTTCTTATCATCCTTGCAAGGAGTATCGCGAAGTCTATACGAGGCTGCAGAGATTGATGGAGCAGGACCGATTAGAAAATACTTAAATGTTACATTGCCTAGTATCTCGCCTATTATCTTGTTCCAATTAATTATGGCGATTATTGTTTATTTCCAATACTTCGATCAGGCGTTTATGCTTGCATCGCTCTCGGCAACCGGAGCATGGGATCAATCTATGTCAGGTCCGGAAAATTCATTATTATTTTTCGCTATTCTTTTGTATCGAGAAGCATTTATGGAATTCAGTATGGGTCATGCCAGTGCCATGGCGTGGGTGCTCTTTATTGTCACGGCGTTGGTAACGGTTCTGGTATTCAAAACTTCGAAAAAATGGGTGACTTATGGGGGGGAATAAGCGATGAAAACACAAAAAAGTCATATCGTTCCCTATATTTTTCTCTTTGGGTTAAGTGTGGTTTTCCTCATGCCAATCTATTGGATGCTTGCCACTTCTCTAAAGACGCAAAGTGATTTATTCGCCTATCCGCCCGTTTTTTTTCCGCGAGTACTCGAATGGTCTAATTATTTGAAAGTATTCGACACGATAAACTTCTTTCAATTAACAGGTAACTCCCTGTTCATATCTGTTGCGGTCGTTGTGGGTACTTTGATCTCAGCGCCGCTCACTGCGTATGCGTGCTCACACATACAATGGAGGGGCAGAAATATTTTGTTCATTATCGTCATGGCAACCTTGCTACTCCCTTATCAGGTGACGATGCTTCCAATCTATATTGTTTGGAACAAGCTGGGTATGATTGGGACTTACGTGCCGCTCATCTTGCCAGCATTTTTAAGCGTTGGGGTGGGCTACTATATCTTTTTGTTCAGACAATTTTTCTTAAGCCTTCCGAACGCGCTTGTGCAGGCTGCGAGAATCGATGGCGCTTCAGAGATACGAATCTATTTTCAAATTATTCTTCCACTATGTAGGCCTGTACTAGCAACAGTCGGGGTGCTAGTGTTCTTGCAAACCTGGTCTGACTTCCTAGGTCCCTTACTTTACTTGAACAATGTAGAGAAATATACGATTTCACTAGGGTTGTATTCGTTTATGCAATCCAACTACGTAGAATGGGAGAAGCTCATGGCGGCTTCGGCTATGTTTACGATCCCCATTGTGGTTTTATTCTTTGTAGCCCAGAAACAATTTATTGAGGGTATTTCACTAACAGGGATTAAAGGGTAATCGTTTGGGAGGGCATACAAATTGGACGTTATAGGCATGGATGTCGGCGGTACGAAGATTAAGGCGGGTGTCTTCAGCTCTCAGGGGGAAATCAAGCTGCTGATGGAAGAAGATACTCCCATTCAGCAGGGAAGAGAAGGTATTCTAGCTTGTATGATAAAGATTACACAGCTACTGCAGGATACTTATCCGGAGCCTCTAAAGGCACTTGGAATTGGGACGGCAGGCCGAGTCGACAGAGCTAGCGGTACGGTCGTATATGCGACTAATAATTTGCCAGGATGGATGGGTACACAGCTGAAATCGAGAATGGAGGCCCAATTCCCATTTCCGGTGTTTGTAGACAATGATGTAAACACTGCGGCTCTGGGGGAAGGTTGGCTCGGCGCAGGAAGAGGCAAGAAGCATTATATGTTAGTGACCTTAGGTACGGGGATCGGCGGAGCGCTCGTACATGAAGATCACCTTATTACTGGATCGCAAGGCGGTGTAGGTGAAGTAGGCCACATGATTCTATATCCTAATGGGATCACGTGTAATTGCGGACAAGCTGGTTGCTTGGAGCAATATATATCGGGTACGGCCTTGGGAAAATTAGCGCAAAGAGTAGACGAGTCCTGGGACAGCCGTGAATTAATGGTGCGGTTTGAGCAACAGGAGCCACGAGCTACAGAAACGATTATGAATTTTATTGACAATCTGTTAGTGGGTCTTATTTCTATGCAAAATGTGTTTGATCCGGAATTGATTATACTGGGAGGCGGTGTAATGGATACACATAAGCTATGGTGGGGACTACTGAATGCCCGTATCCAAACGCACACTCCTCGGCATCTATCCATTGCTCCTGCATTATTAGGCAATCAAGCGGGAATGTTTGGTGCGGCTCGATATGCTTTAGACAATATCCGGACCTCTTAACTTAAGGAAGGAGATTAGAACCATTTAATGTTTGACTACTGGTTTGAAATATATATTGTTAGCCATTCTGAAATGTATATAAGAATTAAAATTAGCGCTATTCTCGGTTTTCTAATTGGCTGGGATCGAGAATCCAAGAGAAAACCGGCTGGGTTAAAAACCTATATGTATGTTTGCGTTGCTAGCACACTCATTACTTTGATTTCAATATACAGTGTCGAGGAATTCAGTGGCCTCAATAATCGAACGATGATGAATCCGATGCGCTTAACCGCTCAAATTGTAGCTGGACTTGGTTTCTTAGGAGCAGGTGTCATTCTTAAGGACGGCTTGCAAGTCAAAGGCTTAACATCGGCCGCCATGATTTTGTTTGTTGGGGGAGTGGGTATTGGGATCGGAGCAGGCTTCTATGCAATCGTTATATTTACTGTGATCGTATCTATGCTCATGGCAAGAGTCGGAAATGTCCTTGAAAGAGCAAAATATAAGGGAGGCTAATACAATGAAAATTCATTTTCTTGGTACCGCAGCAGCAGAAGGTTGGCCAGGCTTGTTCTGTCGTTGTGAGATTTGTAAGAAAGCAAAGCAGCTTGGAGGAAAAAATATCAGGACCCGGAGCTCGGCTATTATCGATGATACGATCAAGGTCGATTTCCCTCCGGATACTTATTATCACATGTTGAGGGATGATATCGATATGGCAGCGATCGAGCACTTATTCGTCACGCATTCACACTGGGATCACTTGCAGCATACGGATCTGGAGAAACGCATTCACGGCTGTGCACACGGAATTGATCATCCTTTGCATATTTATGGTCACGATCTTATCCTGAAGAGCTGCCGGGAAGTACTTGATCCTAGAAGTGACCGGTTTGCGCTGCATCTTGTTCAGCCTTATCGAACAGTGCAGGTAAACGCTACGACAAGCGTTACCCCGTTGCTGGCTGATCACGACAAGATGGAAACTTGTCTCTTGTACTTTATAGAGAAAGATGGAAAGGCTTTGCTGTACGGAAATGACACGGGATGGTTCCCCGATGAGACATGGGAGTGGCTGAAGAAGAAGACATTTGATGCGGCCATCCTTGATTGTACGAAAGGTCCTTTGCCCGGCCGAGATAATCATCTGAACATCGAAGCCGTGCTCGAGATCAATGACATATTCCGTACCAAACGGATGCTGCGGGATAATGGGAAAATCATTGTGACCCATTTCTCTCATAATTGCGGTTTGCTCCATGAGGATCTGGAAGAAGTATTTACGCCACATAATATATTGGTAGCATACGATAGCATGATTCTTCATGTTTAATACAGAAGGAGGCTGTTTGATTGCGTATTATTGAAGCCAATATAAAATCGAAAACAGGGGATCCCGCAACCWGTGAAGACCGTTATTGTTTGACAGAGCATTATGCTTGTGTTATTGATGGGGCTACGGATGTGTCGGGGAAGAGATATCATTCTCAAACTTCAGGACAGGTGATCTCCACAGCATTAGAAGAAGGCATCCGTTCTCTTCCCCCAGCGGCTGAAATTGATCAGATTATGGATATTCTCAACAAACATTTGATTCAAACGTACCGTGATCTTGATATGTACAATGCCATAATGGAGAACCCATTCTCGCTTCCTTCGGCTTCAATGGTACTATATAGTCATCTTAATCATAAAATCTGGATGATTGGGGATTGTCAGTGCATGATCGATGGCAAGCTGTATGCTAATGAGAAGATTGTGGATTCTATTACCGCGAATGCCAGATCGATGCTATTAGAATCAGAGTTGATGAAAGGAAAAACCATAGAGGAGCTTCTTAAGCGGGATACAGCTTCGGAAATGATTCGTCCATTACTCCAGGCACAATATGACATGCAAAACGCCAAGAAGCACACGCAATACGGATATATCGCAATGACAGGATTTGATTTCGACCGGAATCAAATTAAGATGATTGATGTACATACAGAGGCCAGAATTCTCATCTTGGCTTCTGACGGTTATCCGCTGTTAAAGCCGACTTTAACGGAATCAGAAGCTGAACTACAGCACATTTTAGACATTGATCCTCTTTGTTTTCGGATATACAAACTAGCAAAAGGGTTACAATCAGGTAACCATTCATTCGATGACAGAACCTATGTGAAGATTGAACTCTGACCCGAGAAAGGTCAATCGCACTATCCGTAGAAAAAAGGGCCAATCTATGTGAAAGCTCCGAGCTTCCGCGCAGATTGGCCCTTTTTAATAGGATAACATTGCTAGTTGATAAGCTTCACATCATTGACATAGACAGTAGACTGGGCGCGACCAGATACTGAAGTCCAAGAAGATTTTTGTAGCTGGTGCAGGCAGATCCGGATTGATGGCGAAAACCTTTGCCGTGCGCTTGATGCAGTTGGGCCTCACTGCTTATGTAGTAGGTGAAACCGTTACCCCTAATATGGACAAGCATGACATGATTATCATCGGGTCTGGTTCAGGAGAGACAGGCAGGTTGATTTCGATCGCAGAGAAAGCCAAGAAACTGGGTGCAGTCCTCGCCATTACTACGATTGTATCTGAATCGACAATCGGAACATTGGCTGATATCACGGTGAAATTGCCTGGCTCATCGCAGCCCGATACTTGGATTGCAAACCCTCCTTAACTCCACTTACTAAAGATTGTGTTTCTTCTGTTCCCAATCAAAGACTGACTTCAGTAGGCTTAGCATCATCATCAGATCATTCGATGGATGCTGAGCGTCATCTTTTCCAGTGCTTTCGACTTCAAAATGGAAGAAGCAACGGTGTTTACAAAAAAAGAAATTGAAGAGACAAGCTTTGATGATTTCTTGGATGGTACTCTTCAGTTTTATAAACTTGATTTTGAAGAAAATGAATTTTTTCCGGTTAAATCAACAAATATGATCAAACCAGGAATGCTAATTGCTCCATTTTAATGAATAGGCTTATAGAGCATAGAGAGCGTAAAGAAGAGTATAATCTATTTTTCAATAGCTGTGAACATTTCGTAATGTGGTTCAAGACTGGTAAAAAGGAATGTAACCAAGGAGTCTTTAAGTATTTCCCAAAAAGGCCATTTCAAAGTATGTAATTATCTTTAGCCAAGCAGCTCATTAGCGGCTATCCCGATCATACCTTCAGACCGGACAATGCAATAACCCGGGCCGAATTTATCGTGATGCTGATCCACGTACTCATGCCTGATAGTAAGGGAAGCAGCATACCTTTATCGTTTATAGACCGGGCAAAAATCGGCGCGTGGGCAGAACAAGAAATAGCCCAAGCGGTAGCATTGGGTCTAATGGCGGGATATGAGGACGGCAGCTTCCGGCCAGATGCGTATATCACACGCACGGAGATCGCCTCAACGATTGCGAAGGCGCTGAGCCTGAGTTTGAACGTGAATGGCGAAGCGGGATTTGCTGAAGGATTTGCAGATGAAAAGGAAATTCCAGTGTGGGCTAGAGATGCTGTTGAAACACTTCGCAAGCAGGGGATTATCAGCGGACGTGAAGGCAACCGTTTTGAACCTCATGCCCAACGCAACAAGAGCGGAATCCGTGGCCTTGCCGCTGCGAGTGCTTAAAACGATGAAGTAGTTTCTAAAGAGTAATTTCCTAGAGTGTAAATTCTTAGACTGAAAAAAGAACCAAATGAAAAAAAGCCTAGGCAACCGATGATGCTCGGTTCTCCATCCTGATGTATGAGGTTTTCTCAGGGTATCTTTATTACGTACTTATAGCCATTGCGGTCTCTTGGATATTATATGCAAGAAAAAGATTCGGATGGGCTTATCTGCTCAATGCTATTCCGATTACTTTGGCCATCGCTTCATTCGGTCTGATGCTAATTTAATTTCATAACGAAATCTTACTTGAACGTCTTGTATTAATTCGGAATTGGATACTCCCTCGCCTCTAACCTGTAACTCCAAAACCGTATGAGGTTACCGCATTGACCTTAAACTAGGGTACCCTTGGCTATAGGGTGCCCTTCAAATTTCGCTGTTAGAATGATACGGTGAACCTTACCACAAATAGAACGAAATTTTTGGTGTTATTTGGTTGTTTATCGAGTTCATTTCTTTTAAGATAGAGGTTTATCTATACTTATTGATAAACATAAAAGGAGTGAAGAAATGTTAAAAGTAGATGGGGTAGAACTAAGTGCATTTCTTGCGCAGAAAACGAGTCATTCTGTTCAATTGTAAAATCAAGGTTCATTTTTTATTAGATTAAATCACAAATAACATCATGAGAGAACGTCTAGGAGGAAGTTATGAATTGGAAAAAACTTTTGGCGATGGTTAGTTGTTTTATAATAGTATGGTCTTTTTTAACGGCGAGTCCTGAAGCGGATGCAGCATCCGCTCAAAAAAGCATGGACTCTATTGTGCTGAAGGAGTCCCCTTACTCTCTAGGTGAAGGATGGACTGTCGACTCTTCTTATAACTCAAACCCACCATACTCTTTAGTGAAAGGAAATAAGGAATATGTCGCCGTTGGACCCTACGGAACCGTGATGAAGTCAACAGACGGACGGAATTGGAAGGCGCTATCGAAGTTTGGAAACTATCAGCTCACAACCATCGCTTGGAATGGAACCAAATATCTTATGTTTGGCGCCAACGCAGAATCTGCAAGACAAGCGAATGTTATGTCTTCAGAAGCTTTTGTTTCCACCGATGCTCTTAAGTGGAAGAAAATAAAATTTAAACCGGGCGAAGCGATTCATGATCTCGTTTGGAGTGGAAATAAATTTGTAGCAGTAGGACGGGAGAATGTGTTTACTTCCAGCGACGGGGAAAATTGGACTAAAACCCACAAGTTTGGGGTTACTTATGGCTCGCATTCCATTCGATATATTCACGATACATACTTTATTTACAGTGATGTTGAACAGAAGGTTTACACCTCAAAAGACGGAGTGAAATGGACAAGTAAACCTCTTGACACAAAAGCCGATATTAACGAGATGATCTGGGTCAAGGATCATTACTTAGGGGTAGGCAAGGGGATATATACTTCGAAAGATGGTCTAACTTGGAGTAAACAAAATAAATCGCCAAATAAAGTTATCTTGCAATCACTTGTTACGGACGGGAAAACCTACATTGCTGTTGGGTCTAATCAGCAAAATGGTTCAAGCCAGCAAGTCTCTTATACGTCTAACGATGGGGTGAATTGGAAGCAGCATAATCTCTCTAATTTTCATACTGCGATTTATACGATGTATCCAGTTAATGGCGGATTTTCCGGAATTGGTTCCAATAGTGGGGAAATGGATCCAGACGGCACTTACTCGATCTATACGAGTGACGGAGTACAATGGAGTTTCGGATTAGTCGGCACAAATACAAGCGGAGGCGGAGAGTTCGGTGGAATAGCCACCAATGGGAAAAGGACAGTTGCGGTAGGGCTTTATGGGAGTATTATTTACACTGACAATGGAACGAAGTGGAAGAGCTCTAATCCTTTTTCGTATGGGAAAAGCTCAGTAAGACCATTTTTGTTTGATGTTGCATGGGGTGCAAACAAGTTTGTTGCAGTCGGCCATAACGGAGCTTATGTATCTTCCGATGGAGCCAGTTGGAAGAAAGCAAGCATGCCTTCCAACGAACGATATACGGATCTGAGCAATATATTGTGGACAGGCAAATTTTTCGTCGCCTCCGATCAAGTCTCTGGCGTTTTCACTTCAAAGGACGGGGTTTCATGGAAAAAAGTGAAAAGCGTCAGTGACGATTGGCTCATGTCGATGATTTGGGATGGAAAAAGAGTACTGGCTACATTCCAAGTTTATAATGGCGGTAAACAATATACAAAAATTATGCAAACAACGGATGGGACAAATTGGGTGCAATTGGCGAAACTAGATGCAATTGTAGCGGATGTGGCTTGGAATGGGAAAAGCTACGTTGCTGTCTATCCGTATGATGCGACAAAAATGTGGGTGTCAACAGATGGTAAGAAGTGGACGAAAGCCACAGTGAATTTAGATCAAAACGATGCGTTTCAATTTATTACATCGTTTGACGGGTATTTCTTCGCCTTTAATGAATCTATCACAGATATAAACGGGGAATATTATTATACGTATTATGTTTCAAAGGATGGCTTGAAGTGGAGAGAGGTGCCTATCCCGAAGAAGTACTCAGACTTTGGTTATAGTACGATGCGAGACGGCGTTAAAGCATACGGAAAGTATATATTTGTAGGGGCTTATGGTCAGATTATGTATACAAGTAAATTACAATTATAGATCGAATAACGATTGGGAGTTGTTGTCATTGGATTGAACAAGAACTTTGTGACTCAAGGTTATGGCGGACACGCTGCAACAAGCGATACTGGCTACGTATCAGCAAATTAAACAGTTTACGATTAAATTATATCTTATATGCAGGAAAGGGCATCCCAATGGATGCCCTTTTCAAATTCGCTGTTAGAGTGATAAGGTGAACCTTATCATAAATAAGAGTGATATTTTTTCGTATTTAACTGCATACAGGGCAAGGGAAGAAGCTGCTATGGGCATGGTAGAGGTAGGGGCAGGTCACCTGATGGCAGGATTGTTACTCAGGTGATTCCGTATGGACGGTTGGTGTTTATGACCAGTAGTAATCGGTATTGATTTGGATCGGCTACACTAAATTAGACAGAAAAAATAAGGGCTAGTAGAATAGRGATATGAAAGAAGGAGCCAGTCTACTATGCCAAAACAAAGACGTACGTTTACTGCAGAGTTTAAGCAGCAAATGGTTCAGCTATATACAAATGGGAAAACACGAGCAAGCATCGTTCGGGAATATGAATTGAGCACAACTGCTTTAGATCGTTGGATTTTGCAAAGTCAGAACTCAGGTTATTTCATAGAAAAAGCCAATCGCACAGTCGAAGAGAATGAACTCATTGCTGCCCGGAGGGTCACTTCGTTGAGGTGAATAAATCTTTAATTTTGCCTAGGCGTAAAGCTTCCTGGTAGTAGATGTTTCTTGCAATGGTATCTTGATGCTCTTTAGCGAACGCCATAAATTGAGTTGCATATTCTCGTTTAAATTTTAGAAACACTAAAATGTTTTTGGCTACAGCAAAAACTAACTCCTCTTGGTATCGTGGATGTGGATTTGCTTGCGTGAGCAATCTCTCCCATGCACGCATAACCCCTAATGTTTTGATATCGTTACTATTAGTGATTGAACCAGAACGCTTCATATAGTAATAAAGAGGTACTTCTACGTAAGCAGGAGAACTTGCTTTAGTCAACAATAAAGGAATGGTGGCAAGGTCCTCATACCAACCGCCTGTATAGGGGAAATTTTTAAATAAACTTTTTTTGATTAGCTTATTGCAGGAAAACGCAGTATCCGTTGAATATATAACCGCTTGGCGGTGATCGAAAGAAGAAATACCTGTAAAGCCCTTAAATACACACCTACTTCCATCCTTCTGAACTCTAACGTAGTCGCAAATGATAAAATCATGTCCTTTATCAGCCGTTTTATATAATTTTTTAAACATCTCCGGATCTGCCCAATCATCGGAATCTACAAAACCCAAATAATCCCCTCTTGCTATTTTTATTCCGTAATTACGTGCAATACCTGGCCCTTCATTACCCTTAGTTAGTGTAGTGATTTTACCCGGATGTTTCTTAAGATACTTATTGATTACCTTCTGGGAGTCATCAGGAGATCCATCATTTACTACTATGATTTCTATATCCTTTAATGATTGCATTAACAGTGAGTCTAAACACTTACTTAAATATTTCTTTGTATTGTAGACGGGGACAATGATGGAAACTTTGGGTTTCATAGCTCTTCACTCGCGTTCCACATGGAGGATTTCAAATATTTGAAGTACTCCTCTTTATAGCGAATAGTGGAGTTCCATGGTTTTTTCCGACCAGAAAAATGAATAATCGCTGGTTGTACAAGGGGCAAAGCAGCCCAATGAAAAGTTGTATAATTCCACTTGTAGTCAAGACGAAGCCACTCTTTATGAAGAACAGCATTCAACGCATCCTGATCCATATATTTTAGTTTGGGATGGGCCTGTAAGTAGTTCGCAATACGTTTTGAGGTCTTAGTTTTTCTCCATTTCTTTATATTCAATAACATAACCCCTGCATTGAAATAAGGAGAGTCTTTAGGCAAACCAAGCTCTTTTTTTAATCTTTCTTTATTGTGTGAATAAAAGAGGCAGGACTCGTCGACCGCGGCTAGAACATGCTTTTTGATATTAGTGTTCCACAACTCGGAGATGTCCTCTTTAACAATGAGATCACAGTCAAGGAACAAAACTTTTTTAATACTTTTATCCAGTAATTTAGAGAGTCCGACTCTAAAATAAGTTTCTTTAGTGATGTAGCCAATCGTTGAATTCGTTGGGAGTGTCCTGAATATTTCCTTATTTGGTGTAAGAAATGTGATTTTTTTCATGAACCTACCTACTACCTTGTTAAGCTTACTTTTATTGGTTGCCGATATATCCCCATCAATAACAAAAATTTTAATGAGGTCTCTATTTTTTGTATTCACTAGCAGGGAGGTTAACATGACTCCTAAGTGTTTAGCATATTGATCGTTAGTCGCAGTCACAATAATCAATAAGTTCTCCCCCTTTTTTAATTAGCATATTTTATTGTTACGTCCTCTCATTCGAGAATTGACACTATTTCTCTCCATTATGAACATACTCTTTGGTTATCATCTTATGGTAATCATCTGTATGACAAATAATTTTGAACCATTTTAAAAACTCTTCTTCACTTATAGCCCATGTATGTTTCTCAGAGCTTCTTCTAATATAGGCAAAATTGTATTTACTCGTTGAATAGATTTTATAACCTTTTTGAAAGCACTTTAGCTGGAATAGTCGGTCACCACCACCCGTAATATCAGGCCACTGAACTTTCTTAAATACACTCTTTTTTACCGCTAAGGTTGGATCAGCTACCAAATTTACAAATTTATTTTCATGTACGCCACCATCTCGGATAACAAGTGACTTATATTTGTCGATATAAGCGTAAAATTTCGATTTTCCTACTAAATGAGCTTTCGTTTTTTTAAATGCTTTCCTAATTTCGGATAAGTAGTAGGGTGCATAATAATCATCATCATCAAATTTGGCTATATAATCATACTTGGCTTTTGTAATAGCAAAATTATAGCATTTGCCTACACTTATACGTGGTAATTGATATATAGATACTTTGGAATATTTTTTCGCTTCTTGTTTCCAGTAATTTAGATCCATGTCATCTCGGTTTAAGATAATAATTAATTCCTTCTTTTTATAAATCTGTCGTCCATAATTATTAATAATATTGTTTATATTTTCAGGTCTGTTTGTGCAAGTAATTACTGAAATCATTACATTACCACCTCCATAATAGGAGTATCTTCACTATTTTGACTCCATATAAGATATGTTCGTATTCTGGTTTGGACTAGGTTACCTTTTTTTATTCCCACGTTCTTTCTCGTTTTTTTTCTTGTTTCCCCTAAGCAGATAAGGATTTACAAGACTCTTGCCATTCTTGTTAATGAGCTCCTTCACATTTATCCAACCATATGATTCTTTAAATACCGGCTTATACTCATCTCCCCATTGTTGTAGCAGCTTGTAGACCATATATTTTCTTACATCAGCGAATTTTTTTAGGTTTTCCTCACTGGTAATGTTGTTTCTGTGTCTTCTTGCATGATAGAGGTTCTTGTCTATCCAGTGGAAATTACTTATTCCAATCAGCTTAAGAAGTAGACAACGATCTTCTCCAAATCGCGCTTGATGCGGCACATCCAATGGCACTCCGCCTACTTTTCGAACAGTTTCTGTGCGAAAAAAACGCGGACATGGCATATAAGGATAAAACATAAAATCGTATTTGTCGGTAAAGGATCTAAACTTCTTAACCTCGATTTGAATCAAATTTTCTCCGGTATCTTCCCAAACCACCATATTTCCATAGATTAACGATGTGGATTTTGGCTGTTTACGCATTTCACTGACCAAAATATCCAGTGCCTTCGAATCTAACCAATCATCTGAATCCAGAACAATAAAATAAGGGCTATCTATGGAGGAAAGCGCTATGTTTAAAGCATGACCGACCCCCTGGTTCTTAGACAAATACTTATAGTTGATGCGGGGATCCGTCAAATAAGGCGAGATTATTTCAGCCGTATTATCAGTAGAAGCATCATCTACGATGATCAATTTCCAATTCTTATATGATTGCATTAACACACTGTTGATAGCATGGGCAATATAAGCTTCCCTATTGTATACTGGAATAACAACTGTTACTAATGGCGCTATTAAACCATCCATGGCAACCACCTTTCTGAGCATACCATATTATATTATGGAGGTAGACATATGGTATGTACGTATGTCCGGTTCATTGAGAGGTAGTATTTACATGGGGATTTTAATAAATTTTCAGCATTAACCGCTTGCTGGGTGTGGAAGCTGCCCCAAGGTGCTGAGTGGGGGCGGGGCAGCCTGTGGGGAATTGCTCTAGGTGACCTCCTACGAGCGGATTTGGCTTGTCTACCCATACTTATTAGCCTTTACGATCGTTTTGTAATTTTCTGTTATACATAAAATCTCCGATTCTTCTAGTAATTTATTATTATTTATGTTCCAGGTGTGGTGACTTTCATCCCTCCGAAGACATACATAATCCCTTTCATCCGTAACATATATTGAAATATTCTTTTGTAGGCATCTTCTTAGAAATTGGGTATCCTCGCCGCGATTTACCTGTGGAAAATTGATTTCACTAAATACTTCCTTTTTAATCATCAGTGTAGCTCCCTTCATTTTCACAGCTTTATCAATGAATATATTTTTTTCCATATTAGGAAGATGTAGGGCGATATATTTATTTTTTTCAAAATACATGTATACAGTTCTTTTGCACACCACATCAGCGTACATCTTCTTCATCATTTTTAATTGGTGAGAAAGATACCGGGATGAATAGTAATCATCATCATCAAACTTTGAGATAATATCATATTTGCAATATTCAACTCCGATGTTCAGGCATTCTCCTAAGGACGTTTTTTCCGGAAGTTGATAGATGGATATATCTTTAGAGGGCTTTGCCCTTCTTTTCCATATGTCTATATCAATGTTATCCTTGTTCAAAATAATAATCAGTTCTTTTTTTTTATATTTTTGACCCTCATAATTTTGAAACACTTTCTCCATAAAATCGTTCCTCATCGTACAGCATATGACTGAGATCATGATCTGCCTCCTTCTGTCCACATCCTGCATGTTCAGACTCTATCTTTTCACTCGATTTTTATTCTTTCTAGCGACGGATTGGCAATTTGATTCAAAATGTTTATTCGTTTGGTGATAAATGGGATGAAATTATCGGTGTACCCAGCTAGATCACAGTTTGACATGTAATTGCTTGTGCTCTTTTTTTGGGTATGCGTTTCCGTATCTTTTCTTCTTACGCAAACATAATGATCTTTAGAGACTGAGTACATCTTAAAGCCTTCTTTCCTGCAAGCATACAACCAATGGGAATCACTTCCAGCTATTCGGTCTTCAGGAAATTTCACTTTTAGCCAAACGGACTTATTAAATAGTAGCGTTCCTCCCTTGACCCTCTTTGGAGACATATTTTCCCGACCGGCACGATACACCATGAGCGCTTTCGTCTCTTCAAAATAAATATATGAACTAGTTTTGCCAATGATAGGCGCCTTTCCATCCATCAGTGCATAAACCGACTCTTTTAAGTAGTGGGACGCATAATAATCATCATCATCAAATTTGGCGATGATATTGCCTTTTGCCCTAGCAATGGCCCAATTTAAACATTTCCCCAACGTATATTTCTCTGGAAGTTCATATACCCTTACGTTCTGAAATTGCTTTGCTTTTTCTCTCCATTCCAAAAGATCCATCTCATCTTTGTTTAAAATAACAATCATCTCTTTATTATTCCATTCCTGCTGTTCGTAGTTTGAAAAAACATTGTCCATGTAAGCAGGTCTCATGGTACATGCGATGATCGAAACCATTGGTTTCAATTCCTTTCCGGATGTAATCGCCTTCTGCTCGTTCCATAACGAATTTGGAATGATTTTATATTCATTTTTTTTAATAATTTTGTCGTATAGTTTTAGAAAGTGGTCGGTCATTATTCTGTCGGAAAAATGTTTCTTTACGTAGCTTCGGCATTTTTTAGCGGATGGAAAGCCTGTTCGGTTCAACACTTTTGCAGCCATATCCTCCGTATTATCGCATAGCAATTTAGGCAATCCCTTCAACACTTCCTGCACACCGCCTTTCCTGAAACCGAGTACCGGTGTTCCGCAGGCCAGTGCTTCGATGAGAACGAGACCGAACGGTTCATTCCAAGTGGAAGGAAAAAGCACGCAACTTGCCTTGGAC
>NZ_JBFUHJ010000078.1:0-19899 GCF_056402455.1 Paenibacillus sp. P4_A7
CGATTAAAGTGAAAGAGAAGATGAACAAAAAATAACGTTTCAGAGCTCCTGGAACACCAGGAGCTCGCCTTTTGTCTGGCGATATAATGTTCGGCTCAGGCACAATAGTACAGGATCCAAGGAAGGTAACTACCTTACAATTTACAAAGAGAATTCAGAGATAAAGGAGAATACACACCATGAATACAGAGATAAAACAGTCGCTTCGGGAGCGGCTTCTGATGGATTCCGGTTGGAGATTCGCCTTAGGGCACGCTTCAGACATCAAGCTCGACTTCGGTTATTGGGAAGGCAAGCCGTTTGCCAAACAAGCCGAAGGGAGAGGCGCGATTCACGTCAATTTTGACGACAGCGATTGGAGAGAGGTTTCTCTGCCACATGATTGGGCGGTGGAGCTTGATTTTGAATATTCCACCGATAACGACATTGATTATCATGGATACAAGCCGATCGGAAGACCGAATCCGGCGACATCGATCGGGTGGTACCGCAAGCAGTTTGAGGTATCGAAGGAAGATAGGGAGAAAAGGCTATCCATTGAGTTCGACGGAATATTTCGCGACAGCATGATATGGTTGAACGGCTATTATTTGGGACGCCATGAAAGCGGGTATACCGGCTTCCGTCGCGATATTACCGACTGCGTTAAGTTTGATGGACCGAATGTGCTTGTCGTGCGAGCCGACGCAAGCCAAGTGGAGGGATGGTTTTACGAAGGGGCCGGCATATACCGGCATGTCTGGCTGGTCAAAACCAATCCGATGCATGTAGCGCATTGGGGAACGTACGTCGTTTCGGAAATTGGCGACGGATTTGCGGAGCTGTCGATTCAAACGACGGTTGTCAACGAAGAAGATCATACGAAAGCAGCCACGATCGAATCGGCAATTTATGATGCTGACGGCCGCCGAGTTGTGACCGTTCAGTCGGCGCCAATGCCGATCGGGGCGTGGAAGGAGTGCGAGTTCAATCAGTCCATTCGTTTGGAGCAGCCGAGGCTTTGGGATTTGGAGTCACCCCATCTCTATCGTCTCGTTACGACCGTCAAGGACGGCGAAGCAGAAACGGACGTTTCTGAAACATCATTTGGGATTCGCAGTATATGCTTCGATCCGGATCAAGGCTTTTTCCTGAACGGGCAGCATGTCCCGATCCAAGGCGTTTGCTGCCATCAGGATCACGCCGGAGTCGGATCGGCGCTGCCCGACCGCTTGCAATATTACAGGATTGAGAAGCTGAAGGAGCTCGGCGTTAATGCATACCGGACATCACATCATCCGCCGACGCCGGAACTACTCGAAGCTTGCGACCGTCTTGGGGTGCTGGTCATGGACGAACACCGGCAAGTAGGCTGCGGCGAGGAAATTGCTGGTCAATTACGCAGCCTGGTCAAACGCGACCGCAACCATCCTAGCATCATTCTTTGGTCGATCGGAAACGAAGAGGGCGGGATTCAGGATACGGAGGCAGGCGCCCGCACTGCAAGAACGATGAAACGGATCGTAAACGAGCTTGATCCGACACGCCTTGTCAGCTATGGCGGGAATAACGGCGGACAAAGCTCGGGGATTAATGGCGTTGTGGATGTGCGTGGCTGGAACTATTGGAAAATCGGCGCCAATTTGGATGAATACCACAACGATCATCCACAGACCCCCATGATCGGTAGCGAAGAAGCGAGCACGTTGTGCACGCGAGGCATCTACGAAAACGATGAACAACGAGGATATGTCTCGTCTTATGACGAAAACTTCCCCGGCTGGGGATCAGGTGCCGAGGAATGGATGAAGTATTATGCGGAGAGGCCGTATTTGGCAGGTGCCTTCGTATGGACAGGATTCGATTACCGGGGCGAGCCGCTTCCTTACCGTTGGCCGGCTATCAGCTCACAATTCGGCATAATGGATACGTGTGGTTTTCCGAAAGACAACTACTATTATTACCAGTCTTTGTGGACCGATCGGACGGTATTGCATCTATTCCCGCACTGGAACTGGCCAGGTAAGGAAGGGCAGGAAATCGACGTGCGCTGCTTCAGCAATTGTGAGGAAGTTGAGCTGTTCCTAGGCGGCCGCAGCCTTGGCATGAAACAAATGCAACATCTCGGACATCTGAGCTGGAAGGTTCCCTATGAGCCTGGTGCTCTTGTTGCCAAAGGATACAAGAATGGACAAGAGATCGCGTGCGTTGCCAGAGAAACAACAGGCGTTCCCGAAGAGCTGCGCTTATTGCCAGATCGCTCTGCCATCGATGCCAACGGTGAAGATGTATCGAGCATTGCCGTACAAATTGTAGATTCTTTAGGCCGGGTCATCCCCACAGCTGACAATGAAGTTGTGTTCACCATAACCGGGCCGGGTGTATTAATCGGTGTCGGCAATGGAAACCCGAGCAGCCATGAGCCGGATAAGTATATCGGTAGCGGCACGGTTTGGAAACGGAGAGCTTTTAACGGACTTTGCATGGTCATCGTCCAATCGACGAAACAAGATGGAGAACTGTGCATCACGGCTGAGTCGCCCGGATTAACTGCTGCCAAAGTAACGATCCGGACAGAGTCCTGCGTATTGCGCCCATCAGTGTAGCTGTTTGCGGAACGATGGAACCATCAAGCGGACGGGCTGAACGCGCAGCTTAGAAATAAAAAATGAAATGTTTCTGATATTAAGGAGATGAAATGGCGATGTTGAGCATTACTGCGGGAAATTCCCTATTCCAATTAGATAATAAAGGTAAAATAATCAGTCTGACCGATACCGCTACCGGTAATCGATATGAATCTGAAAAGAATATTACATCGCTGCTTCGGGTTGTTGCTGGCGGTCGAATAGAGATGCCGGAGCAGGCCGATTATGAAGCGGGATCCGGCATAGTGACCTTGAAGTTTCCCCAAAGCGGGGCGACGGTAGAGATTTTGGTCGAAGAAAAAGGGCCTTATGCGACATTAGAGGTGCAATCCATCGATGGCGATGTAGATAGCGTTATCTGGGGTCCTTACGTTACTACGGTTGCCGGTTCAATCGGAGAGTCGGTTGGAGTCGTTCATAACGGATCATTTGCCCTCGGTCTGCAAGCGCTGAATTTAAAAACCGTTGGAGGATGGCCTCTCGAACTCGACAGGTTGGAGTATGTTCAGCAATCGTTTTCGAATAGTGGTTTGCCGGATCCTGACGGCACACAGCCTTCGGACAACAAGTTCGAGTATGATGTTTGTGCGGCGTGGCCGACAACAAGTGAAGGAAGCATGCTGCAGGCGTATGCGAGAAATCGGTCAAATACGGCCCGGCGCCCCGCATGGAATTTGCCGACGGTTGATATTGCGCCGATCGCCGGCGATGACGCTCGAATCGCTGGGACAAAGATCGCCTTGTTCGGCTGCTCGGTTGATCAAGTTCTCCAAACGATTGAAGCGATCGAGCTTGGTGAAGGGCTGCCGCATCCGATGATCGAAGGTGTTTGGGGAAAAACGTCACCGGCGGCGAATCAATCGTATTTAATCACCGACTTTTCCGAAGCGACGATGGCGGATGCGGTGCGGTATACGAACATGGCTGGTTTGAACTATGTGTATCATCCCGATCCATTCGTACAATGGGGGCATTTTAAGTTAAAACCGAGCAGCTTCCCGAGTGGCGACGCCGGATTGAAAGCATGCGTGGAGCTGGCAGAACGCGAAGGAGTGAAGGTCGGTGTACATACGCTCTCCAACTTTACGACGCTGAATGATCCCTATGTGACACCATTGCCGGACGAGCGGCTGCAGTTCTCCGGATCGGCGCGAGCTGTCGGCACCGTCGGAACGGATGCGCAGGAGATAGAGGTAAGCGACCCACAGCCGTTTATGGCCAATTTGTTCCGACGTTCGGCGAAAATGGACAGTGAGTTGATCGAATACGAAGCTGTGTCCGAGAGCGCGCCTTGGAAGTTGCTGGGCGTACGGCGCGGAGTGAATGGTACGGCAGTCACTGAGCATGAAGCTGGCACGGAAATCGGCCGACTATGGGATCACCCATACGACGTCTTTTTCCCGAATATCGAACTGCAGGATGAATATAGTATGCGGATCGCCGATTTATTCAAGTCGACTGGCTTGAAGCAGATTTCATTCGATGGCTTAGAGGGCTTATATGCAACTGGGCATGACGGATACGGCGTCAACCGTTTCGTCAAGAAGTGCTTCGATGGTTGGGGTGATGAAGTGATCAACGATGCGAGCATCGTCGTTCCGAACTATTTATGGCATGTGTTCACACGCTTCAACTGGGGAGAACCTTGGGGCGCGGCAACGCGCGAAGGCCAGCTCGAATGGAGGCTCAGCAATCAGCGATATTTTGCTCGAAACTTTATTCCGCCGATGCTCGGATGGTTTCTGGTTCGATCCGCTTCCGATCGGTTCGAAGCGACGGCACCGGACGAAATCGAATGGGTTTTGTCGAAAGCGGCCGGATTCGGCGCTGGTTTCGCGCTGGCAGCCGATACGGCGGTGCTTCAGCGAAACGGAAATATAGACACGTTGTTTGCGTTGGTGAGTGAATGGGAGAAGGGGCGGCGGGCCGGAGCGTTTACGGCTGAGCAGCGAAAGCGGCTGCGTGAAACGAAGGGAGACTGGCACTTGGAACCGGTCGACGAAGGCCGTTGGAATCTGTACCCGGTTCACTTCTCGAAGCCGCTTGTCTGCAACCCTACCGAGCTGCAGCCGGGCCAACCGGGGGGCGCCGACTGGGTCTATTTCAATCCGTATGCCGATCAACCTTTGAAGTTTACTCTGCGCGTGATACCTTCGTATGGAAACGAAGACGCTTCAGTGAAACGACCTACTTTGTACACCAGCGGGGTTTACATGACATTCGAAACGGAACTTAAACCGAATCAATATCTCGTGTGCGACGGTGGAAGAACCGGCAAGATATACGATCAAAACTGGAATCTACTGCAGACGGTGCAAGCGTCAGCGGACGCGCCGATCATTCGAAGCGGGGGGCAGCCCGTATCGTTCAGCTGCAAATTTGAGGGTGATCCGAAACCGTCTGTAAGCGTGAAAGTATACACGTGGGGCGATCCGGAGAAGGTGGAAGTGATTAAAGGCGATTCGGAGGACGTTCGTTAGGTAGGGGAAGATCAATAAGGAAAGCCTCCAGTGGAGCTTAAACTATTTTTCAAAGGGAGTGGAATTGTTACCATGAAGAAAATATTGTATGTGTACGGAGGTCCTGAATTTCACCCGACAAAAGCGGCTGGGGAACTACTCAGTAATTTGGTAGGTTCTAGTGAAGGTTTTTGTCTGGAGACCACTTCCGACCTCGATATGCTAGCTCGTCTGTCCGAAGGGAAATACGCCGCCGTTGTCGTTTACACCACCGGGTTTGCCGACGAGCTGACGCCGGAACGCGAGCGTGGGCTGCTTGATTTCATCGAGTCTGGCGGCGGATTTGTCGGCGTTCATTCCGCAGCGGACAGCTTCAGAGGCAGTCGCCGGTATATCGATATGCTGGGTTGCGAGTTTTTGACGCATCCTGACCATCACAGCTTTAAAGTAGAAATCGTGAACAGTGATCATACCATCACGACAAGGATGGACTCGTTTACGATCACGGACGAAATGTATCATCTGCAAAGCTACGATCCATCCAAAGTGACGGTGCTTGCGGAAACGAACTGGCAAGGCAAGAAGCTGCCGCTCGCGTATACCAAATCATATGGTGAAGGCCGGGTTGCCTATTTGGCGAATGGCCATGATTTAAAAGCTTGGAGACATCCGGAGTTTCAGAAAATGCTGCTGCGCGCAATCCGTTGGAGCACTGGGGAAGAGAAACGTTCCGGAAAGGTCCGCTGCGGTTTGCTCGGGTTCGGTCCGTCGTTTAATATGGGTGCCGGGCATGCGAGCTGGATCAGTCAGACCGAAGGCATGGAAGTGGTTGCGGTTTGCGACGCTTCGCCGGACAGAATAGCGGCAGCCAAGGAGCAGCTTCCTGGTTTGAAGGGGTATTTTACAGATCTCGATGATATGCTGGCTATGGATGAGGTAGATCTTGTCGTCAACATTTTGCCGCATTATCTGCACGCACCGCTGGCAATGAAATGTCTTGAAGCCGGTAAACATGTCGTACTGGAAAAGCCGTTTTGTCTGACGGTTGCCGAAGGAAAAAGTTTGATTCAGAAGGCGCAGGAGCGTGGGGTCATGCTGTCCGTCTTTCATTGTCGGCGCTGGGACGAAGACTATTTGACGATCCGCGAGCTGCTGAACAAAAGATTGATCGGCGACGTGTTTCACATCGACTACTCGTCTGTTGGCTACAATCAGCCGGGCTTCAACTGGCGCTCCGACAAAGCGGTTAGCGGCGGTGTTATGTACGATTGGGGCGCGCATATTATTGACTGGATTCTGAATTTGATCCCATCTGAAATGACTCAGCTGATGGGGGATTTCCAGAAAAGAGTGTGGCATGCAGTAACGAACGAAGATCACGGAAAAATCAATATCAAGTTCAAAAACGGAGTGACGGTCGACATCATGATGTCATCTATCGCAGCGGTCAAGCGACCGAAATGGCAAATTCTCGGTACCCATGGCAGCATCGAGATGAACTCGCAGGACGAGATTTATTTGACCAGTATGGTGAACGGCGTTCGCCAATCCAGCAAGATTGAACGGATGTTCGGTACGGATTGGAAAAAATATTATTGGAATGTCGCCGACCATTTGCTGATGGACGAGGAACTGATCGTAAAACCCGAACAAGCGCTGCGTGTCGTCAGTATCTTGGAAGGTGCCTCGCAGAGCTCGGAGTTAGGCCGAAGCATTACCCCTGAGGTGCTGTGATCGAGCTTTAGTGCGGTACCAGAGTTGAACGAAACCCTTGACCAACTGAGTAATGTTTTATAAGGTGATTGAGGAAACCATAATCGTTCAAATCTTTCTTGAGGTGATGAAATTGAATAGCAAGTTAATGACGTTTAATTTACGACTTAATGTGGAATCGGATGGAGTGAACGCGTGGCCATTTCGGCACCCTGCTGCTGCACAAGCTATTTTGCAAAATGAAGCGGATATCGTGTGCACTCAGGAAGGGCAGTATGGCATGCTTCTAGATTTGGAACAGCATCTCACGGAGTATGCCTGGATTGGTGAAGGCCGACAAGGTGGACACGAGGACGAATTTTGTGCGATTTTTTATAAGAAGGAAAAATATCAAGTTGAGGAGTATGGCCACTTCAGCTTGTCGGAGACTCCTGATCAATTAGGCGTGTCCAGCTGGGACACCGCTTGCCCGCGCATGTGCACTTGGGTACGCTTTAAGTCCGAAACGGAATTTCAGTTCCTTGTGTTTAACACTCATTTGGATCATATCAGCGAGCAAGCCCAAATAGAGGGCATGAATTTAATTAAGTCGAAAATTAGTCAAATGCGGGAGAAAACCCCGCTGCCCGTTATCATTACGGGAGATTTTAACGTAGGTCCGGGTCATGCTGTCGTTCGTGAACTAGAGCAATCCGGGTATAGGAACGCTTTCTCCGCTTTGCCGGAAGGAGCAAAGGAAGCGGGGCTAACCTTTCACGATTTCCAGGGTGGTGAAACCGGGGAGCCAATAGATTATATTTTCACCACAACGGACGTGAATGTTAATCATATTGAGGTGGACCGGAAAGAGTACGACAATCGTCCTCCTTCTGACCATTATCCTGTGTGCGCAGTATTGTCTTCGTAAAGGTAATAGTAAAGTCCCCTTCCAATGGAAGGGGACTTTACTTCGTTATAGGATCAGCACGAACACCTACTATCAGGTGGAAAAGAACAGGCTGGTGACTATCTCGTATTAGGAAACTATTTTACAAACTCAAACTCAAATACTCAGCCCATTGCGCATGAAGCTCCAACTCTGAACATTGAAAGATTCCTTCAAAATCATTGGGATTTCTAATTAATTTGTTTAATGAGCCTAATCCATACTTATCTATGATGAACTCTACTATTAAATAGCAAAATTGAAATCCGTTCATTGTTCCAAAGTCCCAAGTATCGTTATTTAAATCTTGGAAATAAGGAATCGTTTGATTGCGAATTGCTTCTGCAGTCGTGCTTTTAATATATTCCGGAGCCATTTGTTTAGCTTCAAATCCACCAATGCCCTGACACAGCCATTTAGGTGCAAGAGGATTAATATAGCTAATTAACCACATCGAATACAAGTGTATGGTGGATTTAAGAATGGTTTGGTACGTATGCTCTGGTCCCGGGTTCAAAGGAGAAACAATTTTTAAAATATTTCCCTCATAAGTGCCCATGAACCAATTTGGGGCATCTGCTTCACCGACTGCTTGATGGAAAGTCGGAAGGTCCGGATAGATTTCAATGATTATTTTTTGGGATGGCTGGTGATTGAATTTTGAAGTGATTTTTTCAACATTATCTTTTAGCTCATTAAATAAGTCTTGGTGAACCTTCTTCGAATGATCCTGTAAGTCATTCGTTTCACTTTTATTGACGATTGATATCATATCTTGAATAGACATAATAGTAATGTCACCCCATTCTTTCAATTCTCTTCTTAGTTTCTCTAGTGATCGGTACAATCTGTTTTTTATTGCACTTTCACGCATTCCCATAATCTTGGATATTTCGAGCAGAGTACAGTCAACAAAAAACCGCAATGAAATGATCTGTTGGTCTATTTCATTTAGTTTTTTCAACGCGGATCTAATATCAATGCGAATTTCAATATGCTTAGCAAAATCAAGAGATATAGACTGTGATTCATATCCAGCGAAGTCATAGGTAATCTCTTTGCTTCGCGATAAACTGCGATATTCGTTTTTCACTATATTTTGAGCGATTTTAAAAATCCAAGTGAATAAATTGGAATGATCTTTAAAGGTATGAATGTTTTCTACAACCTTTAAGAAAACTTGCTGCGTTAAGTCCTCTGCAACCATAGGATTTACTTTCAACGAAAGGTAGCTGCGAATTCTTTTGCGATATTGTTCATAGTTGATTTCAAATTTATTAATGTGTCCCTGTTCTTCCGGATAAACAGGGTCTTTGTCATGAGCTCCTGACATAGTAAGAACCTCCTCTTGACCTTACGTTTAATTAGACACCGCAGGGGAGTAAAAAGCCACATACGACTTAAAATTTTTTTTGAGTGGGAGGTAATTTACATGCTGACCTCAAGGACAAAGCTAGGCTTTCAACTGGTTTTAATGAATTTACAAATTTTAAACACAAGGCGAATACTCCGTTAACAATTTCCGGATATAGTATGGATATCAAGCAATTGAATACCTAAGCAGTGGGCCTTAATTGCAGAGAATGCCCGTGACTTCCCTCCTCCATTCCTGATGGAGTTTTGAGGGGAGTCACGGGCTTTGTTGTGTTTATTTCAGCTTAGAGGAGGCGTAGAATGAGACGAATTTCTTGGCAGCCATATTTGTATTTGTCACCCGTGTTAGTGCTTTACGCAATATTTTTTGTTTTCCCTTTTTTCTTCTCCCTGTATATCAGCTTTATGGAGTGGGACCTGCTCCTTGATAAGAAGCGATTTGTCGGCTGGAGTAACTATGCAGAGGTGCTGAGCAAGCCTTTGTTCTGGAAGGTCATCGGCAATACGCTGCAGTACATGGCGCTTACGGTGCCATTATCTGCTGTACTGGGACTGCTTTATGCGCTTGCCATAGAACGGGCTGGCAAGCTTCGCTCTTTGTATCGAGTATTGTTTTTTGTTCCTGTAGTCGTGAGCGTCTCGGTGGCCGGTCTGGTGTTTTCCTTAATGTTCTCTCCGCAGAACGGACTGATCAACCAATGGCTTGACGTATTCGGAATCGGCAATCTAGCATGGCTTCAAGATACCCAGCTGGCGATCATAGCGCTAGCTATTGTAGGGGTGTGGATGTCCTTTGGTTATAACGTCATCTTGTACATTTCCGGCTTGAAGCAACTGAGTATTGAGGTGAAGGAAGCAGCGGCTCTAGACGGTGCGAATGGTTGGCAGTCCTTCCGCCATATGACGTTTCCAATGTTGATGCCTGTTCATATGTTCGTCTGGACGATCACCCTGCTTCATTCCTTGCAGGTGTTTGCTACGGTGCAAATTATGACGCTCGGGGGTCCGAACAACTCGACAAACGTCTGGGCGTTCTTTATCTGGCAGGAGGCGTTTCAATTTTTCAATACAGGCACGGCCAGCGCAGCGGCGACGCTATTGTTTATCATCGTGCTGGCGTTGACTGTCATACAGGTGCGCTGGATGCAGAAGCGCACGCAATGGGTGTAGAAGGGGGTTGGCAACTTGAAGTCACGAAATAATCTGTTGTTGCATGTGTTGTTGCTGATCTCTTTAATGGTGGTGCTGGTACCGTTTATCTGGATGCTTACGGTTTCCTTGTCCCCCAGCTCTGATCCGTTCCGTCGCGTCGCGCTTCTTATTCCGACAAGCTTAAGTCTGGAAGGTTACCTGCAAGTGTTCCAGGAGGCACCGATAGCCCGCTGGTTTACTAATAGCATGCTGCTCACGTGCATATTGACGTTTGGTCAACTGCTGCTCGGCGTACTCGCGGCCTATGCCTTTGCCAGATATCAATTTCGGGGACGAGAAACTCTGTTCTTCTTCGTGTTGTGTACGATGATGATCCCGCCGCAGGCCATCATGCTTCCGGTCTATCTGGTTGTCAATTCATTTGACTGGGTGAATTCATATAAGGGGGTGATTATACCTCATATCGCAAGCGCGTACGCTATTTTTGTTCTTCGCCAATTTTTTATGGCCATTCCTCGCGAACTGGAGGAGGCGTCGAGAGTAGACGGCTGTCATTCCGTCCAAACCTTGTATCATATCTACCTGCGGGCCTCGGCGCCTACTTTGTTTGGTGTTGGACTCATTCAGTTTGTAAACAACTGGAACGATTATTATTGGCCGTTCCTTATATTGAACGATGAGATAAAGATGACGCTGCCGGTAGCTATTGTTCAGTTCCGCAATGACAGCTATATCGAATGGGTTCCGACAATGGCGGCCGCCACTTTGTCAGTGCTGCCGGTCATTGCAATCTACATTTTGGCGCAGCGGCACTTTACGGAAAGCTCGTTACAAAGCGGTATAAAATAAGAAATATAGGAGGAATAGAAATGAAACAACGTATCAGTTTGAGCATCCTTTTGGTTACAGCTTTAATGTGGCTTTTGGTGGGTTGTGGACAAGGAAGTACAGGATCAGGAAGCAGTTCGGAATCGTCTGCGTCACCCGCAGTAACGGAGAGCGGGGTAGCCAATACAGGGAAAGCGGTAGAGATCAAATTCATGCATGTATTTGGCGGCTCGCAGGGTGAAGCGATAGAGGAGCTTGTTGATCAATATAACGCCTCACAGAACAAGGTTATTGTTCGAGCTGAGCAGACACAGGGCTTCTATGATGGGCTGCTGGAGAAGCTTCAAACGCTGGCGGTGGCGAACCAACTGCCGGAGGTGGCGATTGGGAGTTACGCGAATGGGGAGTTTATGTCAACCCGGATGTCGATTAGGCCATTACACACCTTTATTGATAAGGAAGGTTATTCTACCGAAGACTATACGGAACAGATGCTGAAGCTGGGCCAAGATATAGAAGGCAAGCAGCAGTCACTGCCGTTTCTCGTCAGCACACCTTTAATTTATGTCAACCTGGATCACTTCAAGGAAGCTGGAATTCCAGTTGTCGAGCAGCCTGAGAGCTGGGAGCAAGTTCAGGAATGGGCGAAGAAGCTTGCCGCTGTAAAGCCTAATCGCGGGGGAGTATTCTTCCAAATGGACTTTGACACGTGGATGTTCCAAACTCTTCTTGAAACCAAAGGGGGAAGCTACGCTTCCATCAAAGATAAAGACGTACAATTCAATGACGAGGCTGGAAAAGAAGTGCTTAACTATTGGCTAAAGATGATGCGAGAGGATAAGTCCATTCCACAAATGAACGGCACACAGGCGGCGGAAGCTTTCCAAAGCGGCAATTTGTCCATGCTGGTCGCAACGACAGGCAATCTGGCTAATCTGTCGAAGAACTCTTCATTTAATCTAGGCATTATGATGCTCCCGACTTGGGAGGAGGAGCAAACGCCTCGACGCTTGCCAGCTGGCGGAGCGGGACTGTATGTGTTCCAAGGTGACGAGGAGAAGGAAGCGGCTGCGTGGGATTTTGTTAAATACGCGACCTCTCCGGAATCTTCAGCTATGCTAGCGCAGAAGATGGGGTACATGACTGTGCGTGATAGCGCGCGTGAGCAATTGATGGCCGATTATTTGAAAGAGAATCCGCTAGCGGCTGCAACTTATAAGCAGGCAGAGGATATTGTGCCTTGGTTCAACTGGCCTGGCGATGCGGGAACACGGGCGACGCGAGTGATGCTTGATCATATCCAGGGAGCCTTCTCCGGCGATTTGGACGGCGATGTAGCGCTGGACAAGGCTGCAGCAGAAATAGAAAAGATATTGGGGTGGTAACAGGTGAAGCGTCCAGCTGCAATCGGTTGGGCGCTGCCTCTTCTAACAGGCTTGTCGATGCTGGTAACCGGGATGATGGAGTCTATGAAGGGCTTTTTGCCTGACTTCTTTCTAGGTGAATACCAGTTTGACGCGAAAACAAGCGGACTAATATTTGCGTTTAGTTCCGCTGGATTGCTGGCAGCCAATGTGCTTGCCGGCCGTGTAACGGCATTGTGGGGATGGCAGAGAGCCTATAGTAGACACCAAGTATTTTTTGCCTTCGGCATGGGCCTATTGGCGCTTCTGTCCGCTTCTAGTTCGGCGGTTTGGTGCGGTTTGTTCTTTATCGTGGGATATGCAAATGGAATCGTTGGCATGGTTTGCAACGTGGCACTGCCCTCTGCCTCACCGGAACGAGCGGGACAGCTGTTAGGGCGGCTTCACTTTATGATGGGCTGCGGTTTTATTATAGGGCCGCTTGCGCTTGAACTTGTGCTTAGCGGGAGGTCGTCCTCCGAGTCTGCCGCGGCTTGGCCGCTTATCCTATTTTCCTTTGCGTTATTCGGAGTGATGCTGGCTTTTACCGGCAGCAGGCTTGCTTGGCCGTCAAGCGAGGCAGATCGGTCAAGTGGGAAGCTCACGGGAGTGATCCCAACCGCGAGCCGTCAGAAGAGGGGCGTTTCACAGCACACAAGGCGAGATTCTGTTCTGCCGCTTGCGTGCTTCGGACTACTGTACTTTTGTTATGTTGGAGCAGAGGTTGGTCTTACCGTATGGTACCGTCCTTTATTGATGAGCAGCTATAATCTGGAACCATCGCTTGCGACATGGCTCTTTACAATTGCTTTTGCAGGCTTCACTGCAAGCAGGCTTGGCGTGAACCACAGCGTAAAGCGCTGGGGCTATGGCGGCAGTATTAAACGGTGCGTGGCGTTTGGCGTATTGTGTCTAGCGTGGGGAACTTTTGTTCCTGGTGTGGCTGGCGCTATAGGATATGCGGCATTTCTGATGGCCATTGCGATGATCTTTCCTATCATGACGGCACTTGCCGTTCAATATTGGGGAACGCTTGCCGCTTCCCGCATGGGTTTGTTTTTTGCTTGTGGCTTTGCGGGGGGAGCGTGCTCCACGTGGCTCATTGGCGTACAGCAGCAGTCCGTTTCATCCGGTCATGCCTTCTTTATAGTAACCAGCTTGTTTCTAGCATTCACGGCAGTATTTTTCGGGGTACTGCGTTTACGACCTATTACTGGGGGGAGACATTATGAAATTACATCATCTTTTTAGTCCGTTTTCGGTTATTGCGGCAGTCAAGACTGAGCTGGATATGGTACGAGCCGAGCGCATGGGAGTGCGTCATGTATTTCTGGTACGTTCAACGCTGAGCGAGCTAAAGGTCTTCAGCAAGCAGGCGGAACGAAGCGGTATGCACTTATTTGTGTATTTTGATATGATCCGGGGATTGTCCCAGGATAAGGAAGCCGTTCAATTCCTGCTGAACGAGGTTGCTATTAGCGGGATTGTCAGCAACAAGGCACATGTGGTAAGGGAGGCGAAGCGTCTTGGCGTATTTGGCATATTGACGATGTTTCTGCTTGACAGCCATTCTCTGGAGCTGAGCGGCAAAGTCATTGCCGACCTGCAGCCTGATGCCATCAATATTGCACCGGGCAACTTGCCTAAGAACGTTCGGGAGCTGTCTGAGCAGTACAATGTACCGATTATCGCGAGCGGGCTCATAACTTTGCCTGAGGAAGTCGGAAAGCTATATGAAGCGGGTGCTTGCGCAGTTTCAACCAGCCAATCAGAGCTGTGGTCCATTGAATGGAATACGTTGGAGAGAGAATATCATGCTCCGTAAAGAAGAGACGATATGCTTGCTGTACACCAGCGATGTGCATGGGCATTGGACACGAGGGGACGGCCAGTCGGAGGGTTCATTGGCTAGCGCCGCTAACTACGCCGTTAACAGGCGCAAGTCACAGGAGCATGTCTGGTTAATAGACAACGGAGATTTGCTCCAAGGAACACCACTTGCGCATCATGTCGCCTTGAACGAAGGGGAAAGCGGTATGAGGATGATGGGCAATCTTCTTCGAGCTAGCGGAGTAAATATGGTGGTGCCTGGCAACCATGATTTTGACTATGGCTTACCTTATTTAAAAGGGGTCATCGCCGCCTCTTCATGCATATGGCTAGCTGCCAATGTTCGTCATTGCTCTGGAAAAAATCTCACGCAATCTTATTATATTGCTACATTCGGGACAGTACGTGTCGCTTTCATCGGGGTGACCACGCGAGTACCAGCATTGAAAAACCAGGAGCGGCTGGAAGGTTGGGAATGGCTAGACGAAGTGGATACGGTCAAATCAGTGGTTAAGCAGCTTAAACCCATTGTCGATGCCATCGTCGTATGCTATCACGGCGGGTTGGAGCAGGATGGAGCGACTGATCAAGAGAATGCCGCGCTGCGTATGGTGCGTGAGGTGGAGGGCATTGATGTGCTGCTGACCGGTCACCAGCATAATCGCTGGGTTCGACGGGAGGGTAACACGCTGATGCTGCAGCCTGGGTCGCACGGTGCCGCTATTGGAGAAGTGATGCTAAGATTCTCTTCTCACGAAGAGGAAAAGGTGCAAGCAGAAGGACGGATAGTCGATATTACCGCCCAGCCGGAGTCGGAAGAGGTGCTTGCTGAAGTGCTGGATATTCGTAACAGGGCACGGAATCAGCTGGGCAAAGCTTTGTGCTGCTGCGATCCGCTTATGCAGCTTCATGATTGGAGAGATCTGACACGAATTGAGCATCCTCTTGTGGAGTGGCTGCACCGGGTTCAATTGAAGGAGAGCCGCGCACAGTTGTCAGCGGTAGCCTATGCGGGAGAGAAGAAGCTGAAGTTTCCGTCTGGAAAGCTGACTCGAGGCGATGTACAGCGTATATTTCCTTATATGGATTCACTGAGTATTTTTCAAATAGAAGGAGCGGTACTGCTTTCGGCACTTGAAGTCAGTGCTTCTTGGTATGAAGCGCAAACCTTAGAGCCACAAGAGGAGTGGCTTAAGCCGCATCTTCAGCTTTATCAGTTCATTATGTTCGAAGGCATTCAGTACACGATCGATGTGTCTCGTCCGATTGGCAAACGTCTTCAGGCATGCGAGTATCAAGGAAAAGCGGTGCGGCATACTGACATGTTCACGATTGTAATGACTGACTATTTGGCGGGACAAGCTTCCCGTTATCCGATGTTTCGAAGAATGAAACGGCTCTTCGAGCTGGAGGAGCCGTTTTTGCAGCTGCTTGAGAGGGATGCGGGCTCGCATCGCGTTCTGGAATTGGATTATACACCGAACTGGCGGATAATAGGGGGGAATGGGTTGATTAATACAACAAGAAGAATGCCCAAAGCGGTGGCTTTCGATATGGACGGAACGCTACTGCGTTCGGAAGGAACTCTGTCGGAACGAACAGTTGCAGCGCTACAACGCTACAGTGACAACGGCGGCATTATAATAATAGCGACGGGAAGGCCGCCGCGTTTGGTGCTTCCTTTATTTCCGCAATTGGCGATTGCAAGCTATTTCATCTATAACAATGGGGCGAACGTGGTTAATGCAGAAGAGGATTGGCGAGTAGAGAGGCCGATCACTAACGTTACGGCGCGCCTTGTTCATCAGCATGTACTGAAGCATCATGCGGATGGTATTTGTATTTGGGAGGTGGAGGATCGCTGGCATGCGAATCGCCGCCTAAGTGAGGAAGAGAAGGCTTGTTTCCTAGGCCCTGTTAGTCAATTGGATCCGATTATCCTTTCAGAAAAAAGCATTCGGGAGCTGCAACCATCGAAGATGCTTCTTCCGCGCAAGTATGATGTCTACAACTTGGCCGAAGTCTTTCAGGAAGAGCTGAATATATATAGGCTGTCAAGCGCTCCTTGTGTGGAGCTCACCCTTAAAACCAGCAGCAAGGCAACAGGTGTTGAAGGAATCGCCCTCCGGCTGGGACTGTCCCGTTCAGAAATAGGGGCATTTGGCGATGACTTTAATGATGTTGCAATGTTTCAATATTGCGATCATACGGTGGCCATGCATAATGCGATTGCGGAACTTGCATCCATTGCAGCGGAGAAGACAGTCAGCAATGACGAGGATGGCGTTGCTGTCAAGCTGGAGCAATGGTTGAAAGACTTGGAACAATAATTGTAACTAGTTGCTAACAGAATATGTGTCTTCAAAAGCGGCAGAACCAAGGAGATGAACATTGACGGCATCGACTTTGCAGTCAATTGATAACGCCGTAAATTAGCATGAATCAAAAAATAGTCGCTTACCCGCCAGCAAAGCGGAGTAAGCGACTATTTCAATATATAAGAATTTATAAGTTTTCACTTATAAATGTGCTTATATATCACCGCGAAACGAATGCTTTTGCCAAAGAGGACGGCGACAGCCGTTTACGCTTGTTTCTACGCGTGTGTTCTATCCTGCGCTGCTAAGAGCGTTTCTCTTCCCAGTCCAGTTGAGCTTCAAAGCGAAGCTGACTTATTTTGGTTGCCGTTAGTGACGGTAATGTGCTGTCGGTCTTGATGAGTACGAGTCTGGAATCGGCATTCCAGTCGACTTCTGCGCCGAACGTTTCTAACACGAGCCGCGCGGGAATGTACGTGTATCCTCCCTTGATGATGGCAGGCGTTCCGAGCGATTGTGGCTTTCCATTAATATAAGCTGTGGAGGAGTCAATTAATAGCTCGATTGTATGGCCTCCTTTACTTGCCGTAACCTTACGTTTCACGGGGTCCCAGCTAATCTGTGCACCGAGCTTCTTCAGGAGCTCCCGGAACGGAACTAAGGTAGCACCATTATTAATAATCGGTGTATGGGCCAGTTCCAGCAGCTCATTGTTCCAAACGATGGCTGCTTTATAGCCGACGTTGCCTGGGGGAGCTACATGATCAATAAGCCAATCGCTGGCTGCTGGGAGCGGTTCAGAAACCGGCTTTCCTAGGAAATCAAGCCACTCTCCCGTATTGGCATCAATACTTGGGTGCATGCCGCCGTAGAACAGCGGTACCCCTTCCTTGATTCGAAGTTCATATACTGGCACCGCTTCTCCAGTTTCAACATCCATGAACATAAGCTCAAGCTCATAGAGTGATAGCAGTCGCTTTTTTGCAAGCTCCTTGCTGTACTGCGGTATAATATTTTTCGGGGGAGCTGGAGTTTCCATATTAAGATCCTTTCGCATTTCTCCACTAAAATCTAATCGATAGTACATATTCATGCTGTATACAGGCTTCTGCTCGGTATATGCGCTGTTCTCCGACCGTTGCAGGAAGGGTTGAATCTCTCGAAAAAGAATATTGGCAGCACTCCCGTGCGGCAGCATATCAGGTTGAATCGTAAATGTTTTTTTAGACCAATAGATTTGATGCGATGCGATTTCGCCTGTTTCTCGGTTGATGAAGATGATGAGTTTATTTCCTGGATAACGAATGTCTTTATAGGATCGGTCGAATCGGATTTTATGAAAGGTTTTGTTTTCCTCGCGCGTGGAGTATTCGGATTCCGGAGTAGCATCTAGCTTCCATTCCTGCTGGAATGACCAGTTTTTTTCCTCTTTGTAAGCGAGAGCAATCTTTACCGCTTCATCGAAGCTGATTTTTTGCTTGCTGATATCATAAGGAGGCTCATTAGGATCTTGGCTAATCTGTGTATTGCTCATCTGTTCTTTGAAACGAAGCAATTCACCGTTCGAGGCGTTTAGCAGCAGGTTGCCATGTCTAATATCTATTCCCGCTGCTTTAGGAATGTATGTGACTTCCCAAGTATTCTTGCTTTTGTCCTGTTTGGCAGAGACAGAATTTGCTCCTTCTAGCTGTGCGCCGAGCTCCTTGGCCCGCTTGATTGCATCAACCTCATTAGTGATCTTAGCTGCTGTCGCATTTTCTACCGTAACTGCCGCATATGTGGGTGAAGCTCCTGAAGCTGAAACGATACTAAATGTTAGCACAGTGATCAGCAGCAGCGTTATCCCGCTTTTTTTGTTCCATCCTCTCCTCTTATCCGGAACCCTCAACATTATAGCCCCCACCTTTCAGTAAATGATAAATATTTCCATAATAAGTTAGACGAATGTACACATTAAAGGTTTCGGGAGTGCAAGGAAATATCATCCACTAATAAGAAGGATTTCCCAATAGGTAAATCGAATGATTATATTTGCATTATATTTTTTATTGGAGGCTAGTCAGAATGAGAAAAAGTAAGAAGGCTTTTATGTTTTTGTTGATGGTATGTTTGATGGCAGTATCGATTGCAATGCCAGCTACGGCTGCTGAAGTACCGGCAGAAGTGCCAACAGGAGTGCAAGACGATGTACCAGTTGAAGCACCGCAGGAAAACCATGAAATTTGGATGTCTGAAGATCTAGGGGGAATAGTAGAGACATTGACTTTCAAAGTTGATGGTAAGAATATTACAGAAGAAGTAATTGTAAATCTAGTTCCGATCAATTTTAGTGTAGAGTTCAATGGAGATAAGGAAACTAGTGCCGTTTTATTTGGATATCGTTTGGAAAAGGGGATACTAAGCTCCGAAACTGTTCCTTGGTCGTTTTCTGAGCCTAATCATAATGTATATAAGGGGAGCGGTTATTCCTATTATGAAGTGAGGGTTCACGACAATACAGATAACGTTGTCAACTATTACTTCAAGCCACAAGAAAAAAATGGCGTTGACCAATTAGATGCTTGGGCGAAGGCTGAGGTCGATGAAGCGATTGAGGCTGGCTTGATCCCATCTGGGCTTCAAAACAAATATAAAGAAAAAATTACACGCGCCGACTTTTCGAAGCTCATTGTTAACTACGTAGAATGGTATATGGGGCTGACGATCGATGAGGTTTTAGAAAATAACGGAATGAGTCTTGAAAATAATCCGTTCACGGATACTAGCAGCGAAGAGGTTATCGCGGCGAATAAGCTTGGCATCGTGAATGGCAAAGGAAACGGAAAGTTTGATCCGAACGGCAGCATTACAATGAATAGTGCACTAGAATAAGAGGCTTTTAATTTTAAACAATAGCGGAATATTTTTAATTAGAGTCACTGCCCGAGATACATCTTACTGATCGATCATGTGTTTTAAAAGCCGAGCTAGGTTCAGATAATCAATTCTGAACCTAGCTCGGCTTTATTATTTTATTACAGAAAGCTGGATTCATCTAAACGAGTTAACTGAATGGATGGTGGATGGTTACAAAAGATCAATTCTCTTAAACAAAAGATCATTCTTTTTGTTTTTTGTAAGCGCTTATAATAGGTGTATGAACTGATCTTATTAAATAGCTTTTGAAGGAGGCCAACATTGAGAAATCAAACTTTAGGTAAATCGAATTTGTTTTTCAAACAAGTTAAGCTTCATAGACAACTGTTGATTATGCTCCTACCCACCTTACTC
>NZ_JBFUHJ010000079.1:0-19351 GCF_056402455.1 Paenibacillus sp. P4_A7
GTGGATGGACTGTGCGGCAGGTCGTGCATCACATCGCAGATGCTGCGATGAACAGCTTCTCGCGCTTTAAGCTTGCGCTGACAGAGCCGAATCCAACGATTAAGCCTTTTGATGAAGAGCTTTGGGCGAATACGGCAGACAGCTTGCACGCCTCGCCAGATTTAAGCGTGGCAATGGTGGAAGGCATTTATTCACGTTGGGTGATGCTGCTGCGTGCCATGTCACAGTCTGATTTTGACAAGATGTTTTATCATCCCGGGAAGGGAAGTCAAATCAAATTGTCTTATTTTTTGGGCTATGTTTCGTGGCATGGTAAACATCATGTAGCTCAAATCAGGCACTTAAGAGACCGAATGGATTGGTGAAGAAGGTCCCATACGTAAGAAGGCGAAGTACGAATCAGAATGATTATGATTATGGATTACAAATACAAATAAATAAATAATTTAACAAACCGAAGATGACATCATTTCGGGAGAAGCAGTTTTTGGACGGGGAGATACATCATGATACAAGGGAAAACGATTGTTCTTGGAATTACAGGCGGAATCGCAGCCTACAAGGGAGCGGCGTTATGCAGCAAGCTGGTGCAGGCGGGTGCGAATGTTCATGTCATTATGACGGATTCGGCCACGAAATTTATTACTCCGCTAACCTTACAGATTTTGTCGCGTAACCCGGTCCATATTGATACATTCGATGAGCGAGATCCAGCGGTCGTTTCTCATATTCATTTGGCAGACAGTGCAGATTTAATCGTTATTGCACCTGCTACCGCAAATGTGTTAGCAAAGCTTGCCGGTGGTCATKCGGACGATATGCTTAGTACGACGATGCTTGCAGCGACTAGTCCGGTACTAATTGCTCCAGCGATGAATGTGCATATGTATGAGCATCCGGCTGTTGTGCATAATTTGGAGCTGCTAGCAGCGCGCGGTGTAATGTTTGTAGAACCGGGAACGGGACAACTGGCCTGTGGATACGTTGCCAAGGGGCGACTTGCAGAGCCTGAGGAAATTATGATTGCGATCGAATCATGGTTTGCTCGAAGCGCGAAATTGAAGGGGAAGCAGGTATTAGTAACAGCTGGGGGGACGATGGAACGTCTCGACCCTGTCCGTTATTTGACGAATGATTCCTCTGGCAAAATGGGCTTCGCTATTGCGGAAGCTGCAATGCTGATGGGTGCTGATGTCATGGTTGTTGCGGGACGTACGTTTGTATCGCCGCCTGCTGGTATTCGTATCATCCGGGTCGAATCTGCTCAGCAAATGCTTGAAGCGGTCACGAGCAGATTCGAGGAATCGGACATTGTCGTGAAATCCGCTGCCGTGGCCGATTATCGAGCGGTGGACATCAGCGATCAGAAGCTCAAAAAGAGTGGAGAGCGGCTCGTTTTGGAGCTAGAGCGAACGACGGATATTTTGGAGACGCTAGGTGAACGGAAGCAGCATCAATTTCTCGTTGGCTTTGCTGCCGAAACGGAGAAAGTGGCATTTTATGCGATGGATAAGCTGCGCAGAAAGCGATGCGATCTTATTATCGCAAACGATGTAAGCGCGGAGGGCGCTGGTTTTAACGGCGATACGAACATCGTTCAGATTTTTGGGGCAGAGGGTCTTGTAGAGTCGTTGCCTTTATTGTCTAAGCGTGAGGTGGCAAATCGTATTATGAATGTGATTGCAGAGCGTCTTGCTTCCTCCGGAGGAGACAAAGCATGATCGCAAAAGTAATTGTCGACGTGCCGAGCCGCCAAACAGATCGGCCGTTTGATTATGAGGTACCTRCAGCAATGGAGGATTGGATAGAGGTAGGAAGCCGAGTAGGCGTTCCTTTTGGCGGTCGTGTGCTTCAAGGCATCGTCACTCAACTTGCTGAAACCGCGGATATTGATCCGAAAAGATTAAAGCCTGTGTCGGAACTTCTAGACTCCGTACCGCCGTTTTTGCCGRATATGATTGAATTGGCAAAGTGGATGAGTGAGAAGTATTGCTGTTCATGGACAACAGCGCTTCAGGCGATGATACCTGCAGCATTGAAGGGAAAAGCTGAGCGTCTAATCAGCATTCTAGACGAAGAAGCAGCAGAAGAGGATCTTTCAGCAGAAATGTTGGAATGGTTGCGTTCAAAAGGTGAATTGGTAAAGCTTGAAACGCTGCTTCAGCGTTTTCCTGAGAGTGCAAAGGCGGTGAAGGCAGCACTTCGCGAAGGTGTCCTTGTGGAACAAACCTCAATACGTGATCGGCTGGCTATTCGCAAGGTACTCACTGTATTTTTGCCTAATGACATAGCTGCGACTCGCATCGCAATGGAGGCTCTGCCTTCACGAGCTGCTAAGCAGCGTGACGTACTAGCTTATATGCTAGAGCATGGCGGGCCGCTGCAGCTGCAGGCATTGCTTGCAGGGGCTGGCGGGTCGGCCGCGAGTGTACGTTCGCTCGCTGAGAAAGGTCTGCTAATCCTGCGAGAAGTGGAGCAGCAGCGGGATCCTTATGCGGGACGTGAGTTCGAGCGGACGAAGCCATTGCCGCTAATGGAAGGCCAGCAGATCGTGTACGAACGAATAGTAAGGGCGGTTGACGCAGGTGAGCCGGAAACGATGCTGCTGCACGGCGTGACAGGCAGCGGCAAAACCGAGGTTTATTTGCAGTCGATTCAATTTTGCTTGGAGCAAGATAAGCAGGCTATAGTGCTTGTGCCTGAAATTTCATTAACCCCACAAATGGTTGAGCGTTTTAAAGGAAGATTCGGAGATGCGGTTGCCGTGTTGCACAGCAGGCTTTCGAATGGAGAGCGCTATGACGAATGGCGTAAAATTCGCAGCCGTCAGGTACAGGTGGCAATTGGAGCACGTTCGGCTATTTTTGCACCATTCGAGCGTATTGGTCTTGTTATTATTGATGAAGAGCATGAATCATCCTATAAGCAGGAAGAGAGCCCGAAATACCATGCGCGTGATGTTGCGGTGAGAAGAGCGAAGCAGCACGGAGCGGCTGTCGTTTTGGGTTCGGCAACACCGTCGCTGGAGTCATATGCGGCAGCCAGCCGTCCATTATCCGCTCGTGATCAAGGGCGTGAATCTGCACTCTTACCAATGCCTGAGAGGGTAGGAGGCAGACCGCTTCCACCAGTAACCGTTATAGATATGAGAGAAGAGCTGAAAGAGGGCAATCGCTCGATGTTTAGCCGCTTGCTTCATCAATCGCTTGCTGAGAGGTTGGAGCGGGGCGAGCAGTCGGTTCTACTCCTCAATCGGCGCGGTTATTCCACTTTTGTCATGTGCCGTTCCTGTGGTTATACGGCAGCTTGTCCACATTGTGATATTTCGCTCACCTATCATCAGAAAACAAGGGCACTGCGCTGCCACTACTGTGGACATGCTGAACAGGCGCCAACGGCGTGTCCATCTTGTGAGAGCGAGCATATCCGTTACTTTGGAACGGGAACTCAACGTGTCGAAGAGGAATTGGCCAAGCTGTTTCCAGGCATTCGCGTCATTCGAATGGATGTAGATACAACAACAGAGAAAAATTCACATGAGAAGCTGCTCAAACAGTTCGGGGATCGTAAAGCAGATGTGCTGCTGGGTACCCAAATGGTAGCGAAAGGGCTCGATTTTCCATATGTTACATTAGTAGGCGTTATCGCTGCTGATACGTCACTTAATTTACCGGATTTTCGTGCGGCTGAACGAACCTTTCAACTCCTTACACAGGTAGCTGGACGTGCGGGGCGACACCATTTGCCAGGAGAGGTTGTCGTGCAAACCTATGCTCCAGAGCATTATGCGGTGATGACAGCTCAGCAGCATGATTATGCAGCTTTTGTCTATGAAGAGCTTAGGCATCGCAGTGTAATGGGTTATCCGCCTTATTGCAGACTTATTCTTATAACGATGTCTCATGAGCAGCTTCCTCTGCTTTCCTCCGTTAGTGAAAGCTTTGCGAAAGAGTTGCGAGAGCTGGCAGAATCGGAAGGTGTACTTGTACCCCTCAGCAGTGGTTTAAGCAGGGCTTTAGAGGTGCTCGGACCAGTTGCATCCCCTATTTCTAGAATGAAAGATCGCTACCGTTTTCAATGTGTGATAAAATATCGTGGGAACATCGATGCGTCATCGTTTGTTCGAGTGGCACTTCGGCCGTTCACGGACGGTCCGCCGCAGCGGCAGGTACAGTTCAGTATTGACGTAGATCCGCAAGTTATATTATAAATAGCTATTACTATTTTAATGATTGTAAAGGAAGGGAATACAATGAGTATCCGTATAATAGTGAAAGATCCAGATCCCGTTTTAAGGGAAGAAGCGAAAGAAGTAACGAAGTTTAACTCCAATTTGCAAAAGCTGCTGAAGGATATGGCAGATACGATGTATGATGCGGAGGGCGTTGGTCTTGCTGCGCCACAGATCGGTATATCCAAGCGTGTAATCGTCGTTGACGTAGGGGACGAAAATGGCTTAGTCGAAATGGTGAACCCAGAGATCATCGAGCAGGATGGCGAGCAGCTTGGTCCAGAGGGTTGTCTTAGTATTCCGAATTTGAATGGAGATGTGCTCCGTTCTGAACGGATTGTTGTTAAGGGCCAGAACAGCAGTGGTCTTCCGTTTAAAATTGAAGCAACAGGCTATTTTGCTCGTGCATTCCAGCATGAGATTGATCATTTGAATGGTATTTTATTTACGGATTTAGCTGAAAGCGTGTATGACATTTCGGAAAGACCGAGAAAAGGCGGCGAATAGCTTCATGCGTATTGTGTTTATGGGAACGCCGGAATTTGCCGTTCCCTCTTTAAAGTTGCTGCTTGAGCAGAACTATGATGTTGTCGCTGTTGTAACACAACCGGATCGGCCTAAGGGTCGCAAAAAAACGTTGACGCCGCCGCCTGTAAAGGAAGCGGCGTTGTCGTTCGGACTGCCTGTCCTGCAACCTGAACGTATGCGCAGTGCGGAGGCAGTTGCCACGTTGGCGGAGTTGAAGCCAGATTTAATCGTTACCGCGGCTTATGGTCAAATATTGCCAAAGGACGTGCTTGAGCTCCCGATGCTTGGTTGCATTAATGTGCATGGCTCTTTGCTTCCCAAATATCGCGGAGGTGCTCCGATTCAGCGTTCCATTATTAACGGTGAGCATTCGACGGGCGTTACCATTATGTATATGGCAGAAGGATTGGATACTGGCGATATGATCAGCGTTATTGAACTTCCGATAACCGACGAGGATACGTCGGGATCGATGTTCGAGAAGCTAAGCCTTGCTGGAGCTGAGCTTCTAGGAGCAACGCTTCCATCGATTATTGCGGGTGAAGTTAAATCCATTCCTCAACAGGATGATCAGGCTACTTACGCGCCTAATTTGAATCGAGAAGATGAACGAGTCGATTGGAGCAAGTCTGCGCGCGCTATATTTAATCAAGTACGAGGACTATCCCCGATGGCTGGCGCGTTCACCTATCTGAACGGTGAGGTATTTAAAATATGGGCTTGTGCCGTTCCATCTGAGGATGACAAAGGCAAAGCGAATGTTGTTCCAGGAACGGTTGTCGCGGCTGACAACAGTGGCATTATAGTTCAGACAGGCGCTGGATTACTTATTTTGAAAAACATTCAGCCTGCCGGCAAACGTACGATGACGGCAGCAGAATGGCTGATGGGTGCTCGGTTAGAAAAGGGTACTGTATTTGGCGATGGGGGTGCGTTATGACGGAAAGCAGTGTAAATAAGCCAAGTCGTAACGGGAATAAGTCAAGACCAAGACCGAAGCAGCAAAATCGTTCGTCAAACGGCGGAGGTCAAGCACAGCAGCAACAGACGCCTCGTAAGGTGAAATCACCGAGAGAGCTTGCTATGGATACATTGGTCAAAGTTGCGCAAACAGGTGCTTATAGCAACTTGCAGCTTAACCGCACTTTACAGGAAGCACAGCTGCAGCGCGCAGATGCCGGTCTTGTGACCGAAATCGTGTATGGTACGATTCAGCGTCAAGCAACTTTAGATTATTATCTAAGTCGCTTTGTCTCTAAGGGTTTACATAAGCTTGAGCCCTGGGTACATCAACTGCTGAGAATGAGTGCGTATCAGCTGCTTTATTTGGATCGTATACCTGCGCATGCAGCGGTCAACGAAGCGGTTACAATCGCGAAGAAGCGCGGACATTCCGGTATTTCAGGTATGGTGAACGGCGTGCTGCGGAGTATTGACAGATCACGGGCCGAGCTGCAAGCGGCGCAAATAACGAATCCAAATCCAATTGTTGAAATCGCTCTGCGCCATTCTTATCCAGAGTGGCTGGTAAGCCGCTGGGTGGACACTTATGGCGTTCAGACTACAGAAGCTATATGTGCGGCTGGCAATGAACAGCCTCACACAAGTATTCGAGTGAATACTTTGATTAATAGTCGTGAGGCTGTAATCGAACAACTGCGGGAAGCAGGATATGAGGCGGAAGCATCTGTCCTAGCACCAGCAGGCATCGTCGTAACTCGTGGAGGTAATTTGGCAGATACAGAAGGCTTCCGTGAAGGCCAGTGGACGATGCAGGATGAGAGTTCAATGCTTGTTGCTGAGGTCGTTGCACCGCAGCCGGGTATGAAGGTGCTGGATTGCTGCGCTGCTCCCGGCGGMAAAAGCACTCATCTGGCGGAGTTGATGGGCGGCAAGGGCAAGCTTTGGGCGAATGATTTGCACGCTCATAAGCGCGATCTTGTCGTGATGCAGACAGAGAGACTAAAGCTTCGCAACGTAGAAGCGATTACTGAGGATGCACTGAAGCTCACTGAACGTTTCGCGCCGGAGTCGATGGATGCTGTACTGCTCGATGCACCATGCTCCGGGTTTGGAGTAATTCGACGGAAACCGGAAATTAAATGGACGAAAACTGCAGGAGACGTATCGGATATAGCCGCTGTGCAGCAGCGTTTGTTAAATGGCGTATGCGACTTAGTTCGTCCAGGCGGTATACTTGTTTACAGTACATGTACGATGGAACAAAGTGAAAATGAGCAGCAAGTATCACGGTTTTTGCAAGAGCATCCTGAGTTTGAGTTAGACAGCAATTGGCCGGAGGCCATTCTCGATCAATTGAAAAAAGTTGGCGCAATTGACGAGCATTTTAATGGACAAGCACAGCTGCTACCTCAGCATTTTGACAGTGATGGTTTCTACATTGCGCGTATGATTAAGCGCCCATAATGCAGCTTATGGCTCTGCATGGGCGTTTGTGGTAAAATAAATCGATGGCGGTGCGCGAATAGCGGAAGCTGCCCTACTATAAAGGTACAGGTGTGATGATATGAAATCGTGTATATATGACTATAAGCTAGATCAGCTTCAAGAATGGATGAAAGAAAACAGTGAGCCTGTGTTTCGCGCAGCACAACTCTTTGACTGGCTGTATGTGAAACGGGTAAAAAGCTTCGAGGATATGTCGAACTTACCAAAAACGTTGCGTGACAAGCTCGAAGAGCAATTCATGATTATTACGTTGAGTGAGATCACGAAGTTTGAATCGAAGGACGGCACAGTGAAGTTTTTATTCGGGCTGCATGATGACCATGCGATCGAGACTGTTATTATGCGTCACAATTATGGCAACAGCGTTTGTGTAACTACACAGGTCGGCTGCCGAATCGGCTGTACGTTCTGTGCTTCGACACTTGGCGGCTTGAAGAGAAATCTTACTGCTGGCGAGATTGTTGCTCAAGTAGTTACTGCACAGCAAATGCTTGATGCAACCGGAGAGCGCGTTTCTAGTATCGTTATCATGGGCTCAGGAGAGCCTTTCGAGAATTACGATGCAACGATGGCATTCCTTCGGATCATGATTCATGAGAAGGGCTTGAATATTGGGCAGCGGCATATTACTGTTTCGACTAGCGGTATCGTGCCGAGCATGTATAAATTTGCAGATGAAAACACACAAATCGGTCTGGCGCTGTCAATCCATGCTCCAAATGACGCGCTTCGTTCGAAGTTGATGCCGGTTAATCGCCGCTTCCCATTTGAGGATGTAATGGCAGCTTGTCATCATTACATTGCTAAGACAGGCCGTAGAATTACGTTTGAATATGCTTTGATTGGCGGCGTTAATGATCGTCCTGAGCATGCGCAAGAACTGGCTGAAGTACTGCAGGGAATGCTGTGTCATGTCAATTTAATACCAGTTAACCATGTACCTGAGCGTAAATATGTTCGAACACCTCGTGAAGATATTTTTGAATTCCAGCGTGTGTTGGAGAACAATAACGTAAGTGTAACAATTCGCAGAGAGCAAGGACATGATATTGCGGCAGCCTGCGGTCAATTAAGAGCTAAACATATGGAGTCCACGACGAGGTGATGACGCTTGTTAACGGCAAACCGCAGTGATATAGGACGGGTTCGTCAAGTGAATGAAGATCAATCATGGGTTGGGCAATTGAATAACGGTATAATCCTTGCCATTGTAGCTGATGGTATGGGGGGGCATCAAGCAGGGGACGTTGCGAGCCAGCTTGCTGTGGATGCATTCCGCAGTATGCTGGAACATAGCGCAGCGAAAGCAGATTTATCGCTGCAAGAAGGCAAAATGCTTATTCGTCAAGCGATTTCGCAGGCGAATGAAGTTGTGTTTGAGATGGCATCTCGCAATGAGCGCTATCATAATATGGGCACAACTATCGTGGCAGCGCTGTTAAAGAAAGATAACGCCATTATTGGTCATGTTGGAGACAGTAGAGCCTACAAAATTACTGAAGGCGTTATTACTCAGTTGACTCATGATCATACGCTTGTTAATGAGTTGGTTAAATCTGGACAGCTTAGTGCAGAAGAGGCCATCCATCATCCGCGTCGCAACGTACTGACTCGCGCAGTGGGCACTGATTCCCATGTAGATATCGACATTCAGACTATAGAGTGGTCACCGCAGGATGTTTTACTGCTATGCAGCGATGGTTTGACGAACATGGTGAGTGAGGAGCAAATGCTGCAAACGGTCACTACAGAACAGCTAGAACTAGAGGCTAAGGCAGATCATCTCATTCAGCTTGCGTTGCATGCAGGTGGGGACGACAATATTACGGTCGTTCTGCTGCAAGAAGCAAATGGCACGCATCGAGAGGAGTGACAAAGATGATCGGACACGAATTAAGCGGACGATATGAAATAATGACTCGAATCGGCGGCGGTGGGATGGCGCTTGTATATAAAGCGCATGATGTTTTACTAAACCGCAATGTCGCAGTCAAAGTGCTGCGTCAGCAGTTTGTTCACGATGAAGAATTTATTCGACGTTTCCGCCGTGAGGCACAATCTGCTGCTTCACTCTCACATCCAAATGTCGTCAGCATTTATGATGTGGGACAGGAAGATGAAACACATTATATTGTAATGGAATATGTTGAAGGCAATAACTTAAATGAAATCATACAAGAACGTGCGCCGTTGCAAGCAGAAGAAGCGGTGCGTATTGCTATGCAAATAAGTGATGCACTCGAACACGCGCATCAAAATCATATTATTCATCGCGACATAAAGCCTCATAATATTCTTATTGGCAAAAATGGACGGGTAAAAGTGACTGATTTCGGAATTGCTCGCGCAGTTACATCCTCCACTATTACTCAAACTGGATCGGTTATCGGCTCTGTTCATTATTTTTCACCTGAGCATGCTAAGGGTGTCAACACAGGCGAAAAGTCGGATCTCTATTCGCTTGGAATCGTGCTTTATCAAATGCTTACGGCTAAACTTCCGTTTCTCGGAGAAAGCCCAATTAGTGTAGCGCTAAAGCATTTGCAAGAGCCGTTCGAGGAGCCAAGAATCGCTAATCCTCATATTCCGCAAAGCGTAGAGAACGTTATACTTAAAGCAATGCGGAAAAATCCTAGCGAACGATACAACTCAGCCCATGATATGCAAATTGACTTGGATACCTGCTTGCGTCCTGATCGGCTTAATGAACCGAAAATGACATTTGGCAGTGATAGTGATCTAGATGAGACACGAGTCATGCCTGCTATTCGCGGGGAGCTCATACCGGTAACACCGAGTGGGCGAGGAGGAGATCTAACGGATACCTCGAATATCGACGTGAAAAAGAAGGAAGAAGCCCCGAAGGCAAAGAGCTGGAAGAAGCCGCTTACGATCGTCGGCGTAACTCTACTTATCTTGAGTCTTATTATTGGAGGATTCTTCTGGTTGTTAGGTGAAATTGATGTAGCTGAAGTGGAGGTGCCATCCGTTGTCGGTGATACATTAGAGGTCGCTCGACAAAGGATTGCAGCTGCCGGATTAACGGTAGAGGAACCAGTTACTCGCGAGCATCAAAAGGATATTCCAAAGGATCAGGTGTATGAACAAACAAAACTGAATATGCGAGTCAAGGAAGGCTCTTCCATAAAACTAACAGTCAGCAATGGTCCAGAACTTGTGATGCTGGAAAATTACGTAGGAAAGTCGCTGCCATCGGTAATTGATGAGCTAGGTGCATTGGGTATTAAAGAGGAGCAAATCGAAATAGTCACTGTGTTTGACGAGCAGGAGAAGGATACGATTCTCAAGCAGACGCCTAATGCGGGCGAGGAGTTTGATCCGGAGACGGTACAATTTACGTTTACGGTCAGCCAAGGCCAAGAAACATTTCCTATGCCTGATTTAATTGGTAAAAGCCTTGATGTGGCCCAGGATTTGATTCGAGCGTTTGATCTTAAGCTGAATAAAAAAGATATTTTGTATGCACCAAGTTACTTGCATCCGGAAGGTCATATCATTAAACAAGACCCGTACGAACCGGACGAGCAAGTAGAAAAAGGAGCTCCAATATCAATCATCGTAAGCTCAGGACCGCCTGCCGATGCGAAGGAGCATGTGTTTAACATCATTATTAGTCCAGCGCAAGCAGGTAAGAAGAGTGAAGTTGTTATTAAGTATTCAGATGCGCGCGGTGAGGATATTGTGTGGGGCAAGCGTCAAATTGATAGGGAAACAACGATCCCGGTTACCGTAGTACTCTCACCAGATACTGAAGCAAGCGTAACGGTCACTCGGGATAAACAATATATCGACACGAAAACCATTACGTATGATGAGCTTATTAATGGTTCCAATTCATCAAACTTGACCATCCCAGGTGAAGGGGTACCGCCAACAGAACAACCCGTACAAGGGGAGGTTAACGAGACTACTGATGAACCAGACAAAGAGCAACAGCAAGAACAACAGCAACAAGAACAACAGCCGCAATAGTTTTTTGAGAGGAACGATCGTCAAAGCGCTCAGCGGTTACTATTATGTGCGTGAGATGGATTCTGCGCATGATTCTGTAACTGTTCAATGCCGAGCCCGCGGCGTATTTAAGAACAAAGGCTTATCTCCTCTTGTCGGAGATATTGTTCTTTACAGCTTAACGGAGAACGGTGAAGGAACGGTGGAGGAGCTGCTGCCTAGATCTTCTGAGMTGATACGTCCACCTGTAGCTAATATCGATTTAGCGATTCTTGTGTTCTCCGTCACGGAGCCTGCACTTAATTTGCAGCTCCTTGATAAGTTTCTTGTTCATATTGAGCATGCGGGTATTCCTGCGGTGCTCTGTCTTAGCAAGCAGGACTTAGAGAGCGATGGACTTGGGACGGAAGAAGCGCAAATTGCAGCTGCTTCTGTTAACCGTATCTACCAAGCTCTCGGCTATGAGGTATTCGGAACAAGTTCGCGACTTGGTGAAGGGATTGGACCTTTGCTGGAGCGGCTTAAAGGCCATTTAGCGGTATTTGCCGGACAATCGGGTGTGGGTAAGTCTTCGCTGTTAAATGCGATAGTACCCGGTCTGCAGCTTGAGACGAATGAGATTAGCAATAGACTGGGTCGAGGGAAGCATACGACTCGTCATGTCGAGCTTATCGACATTGGCGGCGGACTAGTAGCGGATACGCCAGGATTTAGCCAGCTAGATTTTACGGAGCTAGGTATCGAGGATTTGGGCTACTGTTTTGTGGAAATGCGAAAGCTATCGCCGGATTGTAAATTTCGCGGCTGTACACATACACAAGAGCCAGGCTGTGCCATACTTGATGCGCTTGCCAAAGGTGAGATCGAGCAAAGCCGGCATGATCATTACATGCTTTTTATGGCAGAGATGAAGGATAAAAAGAGGAGGTACTAACAACTATGACTATTATTGCACCTTCTATATTATCTGCTAATTTCGCACGACTGGGCGAAGAGATTAAAGAAATAGAAACGGCTGGAGCAGATTGGATTCATATTGATGTTATGGATGGTCATTTTGTTCCAAACCTAACATTCGGTCCTCCAGTAATTGCCGCGGTGCGTTCAGCAACTACATTACCCTTCGACGTTCATCTTATGATCGAACGCCCAGAGCTATCGATTGCTGACTACATTGCAGCGGGCGCAGACCGGATAACGATCCATGCAGAAGCATGCGTGCATCTGCATCGTACTGTACATTTCATTAAGGAAAAGGGGCTGCCTGTAGGGGTAGCCATTAATCCGGGAACATCTGTTGCTTTGCTGGAGCCTATATTACATGATTTAGATCTCGTGCTCATCATGACCGTTAATCCGGGATTTGGCGGACAATCCTTTATTCCTTATTCGTTAGTCAAGCTGCGCCAGATCAGCGCTATGCTCGAGGAACGCGGTTTGCATGCCGTACATATTCAGGTGGATGGCGGGGTCAATCAAGTAACAGCGCCGCTTGTACGCGAAGCAGGAGCCAATGTGCTTGTTGCAGGCAATGCGGTGTTCGGGGAAAAAGATCGTGCAGCTGCAATTGCAGGCCTACGGTAGGAGCTGAAAAGATGAATGAAAAATTAAAAACAACGTTTTGGGTAGTAGGCTATACTTTTCTGGCGGGCTTGATGCTCGCCCTTTTTACTCAAATTGAAGAAATGTACCGATACTTGTTTTCGTTACTAGCGTTGTATTTAGGTATACGTTTTTTTCGCAGATATGAGACACTGGGACTACGGATTACGTTTTTTGTATTAGGAGTTGTTTTCTTCTTATTAATAACCGTAGTTGTGGCTGCAATTATTTATATTAAGGATCTTCCACTGCCTGCTGCCGGTGCTTAACAGAGCTTCTTTGGGCGCTCACGATGGAATAGGACGAACTTGCGGCGCATAGGATGGTTACATGAGCGAAGTTCTTGTCACGGGTCGAATCGATGAGCGTGTCTGAGGAGGGATGAGGCATGAAATTTTACACAATCAAACTGCCTAGATTTTTGGGCGGGTTCGTAAAGGCTATTTTAAATACCTTCCAAAAAAGTTAGATCCGGTGCATGTCACCATCTTCATCCTAAAGCCGTGATCATGAGAAAGCAAAAAAAAGCACCTGAGAGCTCAGGTGCTTTTGTCTATGGCCGAAGCCATCATCATTATACGCGGGTAACTTTACCTGCTTTGAGTGCGCGAGTGCTGACATAAACACGTTTTGGTTTACCGTCAACCAAAATGCGAACCTTTTGCACGTTTACGCCCCAAGAACGACGTGTTTTGTTGTTAGCGTGAGAAACGTTGTTACCTGAACCAGGTGATTTACCTGTAAGAAAACATTTGCGGGACATGGATACACCTCCTTAAAGTTTCGCGAATGCAATACGAACATCGTAAGCATCTGCATTGTTTTGCGTATGCAAAACTAACTTTGTAAGCAATCGCTTAGGTTTGCGTAGGCAAAACATTGTTCGTAAGCGAAATTACATTTAAACACACTTGAATATCGTATCATAAACTACTGTACTGTTCAACCTAAATATACGGAACCCATAGTAAGCCGTTGTTGATAAATGGCATGCAAGCATCGAAAATTTGAAGGACTTCTATAACGGAGAGGTTTATAGTACAATGATAATTAGTCCATAATACATACAAGTAAGGGAGTGTATTTTCCATGCCTATGCAGCTTAACACAGAACTTGGTTCCATTCACGTTACAGACAATTGCATTGCAGTTATTGCAGGCTCTGCAGCCATGGATTGTTATGGACTTGTCGGAATGGCTTCACGTAAGCAGTTAAAGGACGGAATCGCGGAATTGCTGGGGCGAGATAATTTGACGCGCGGCGTAGAAGTTCGGCGGGAAAATGAGAAGTTGTATATTGACCTTTACATCATCGTGAGCTATGGAACAAAAATTTCCGAAGTAGCACATAACATTCAATCAAAGGTTAAGTATGTCCTCAATGACGTTATTGGTCTACAAGTGGAAGAAGTCCATATATTTGTTCAAGACGTAAGGGTATCCAATTAATGGAAAGGAGAATTGTCATTGAGTAAGCGCTCTTTAAACGGATCAGATTTTACGGCAATGGCGTTACTCGGTGCGGACCTTTTACAGCGTAACGCTGAATACGTTAATTCATTGAATGTATTCCCCGTGCCTGATGGAGACACAGGTACTAACATGAACTTAACGATGACATCTGGTGTACGCGAGCTGCGAAGCAAACCATCTGAAAATATGGGCAAAGCGGCTGAAGCATTATCAAAAGGACTTTTAATGGGTGCGCGAGGAAACTCTGGTGTTATATTGTCACAGCTATTCCGTGGCTTCTCCAGGTCGCTTGCAGGCGTTGAAGAGGCTGGGACAACCCAGCTAGCCGCAGCATTGCAGCATGGGGTTGATATGGCTTATAAAGCAGTTGTGAAACCGGTAGAAGGAACAATACTAACCGTAGCCAAAGAAGCTGCTAAGCACGCCGTTCAGTATGCTCGCAGAACGACAGATGTCGTAGAGTTGATGCGAGAGGTGCATAAGAAGTCCTATGAAGCGCTGCAGCGAACGCCTGACCTCTTGCCAATACTTAAGCAAGTAGGTGTTGTTGATTCTGGTGGACAAGGTTTAGTCTTCATTTATGAAGGCTTCGTACGCAGTCTCTCTGAAAATGACGTGGATGGCTTGCAAGGTCATTATGCAATGCCTTCTGAAGCAGCAGCTCCAGAAGAGGTCGCAGTACCGAGCTCAAGTCCGGTAATCCGAAAGCAGGAGCCTGTCTCGGCACAATCTCGCTTATCTACGCAAGAAATTGAATTTTTATACGATATGGAATTTTTTATCAATCGTAAATTAAATGGAAATACAGGACCGTTTTTCGATGAATCCGCTTACAAGAGGGCGTTAGGAAAAGACGGCGATTCTATACTTGTTATTGCAGAGGATGACATTATTAAGGTTCATGTACACTCACGTAAGCCGGGAGATGTTCTTAACTTTTCTCTTCCATATGGCGAGTTGACTGATATTCATATATTGAATATGCGGGAGCAGCATCGTGATTTGCTTGAACAAGAATCTATAGATGTGAGTTCAGTAGATTTCTATGCAGCTGAGCTGCTTGCTGGTCAAGCCTTACAGGGTTTACCTCCAGKACAAGTATTTGAATGGGCGCCTTATGGCATTATTGCTGTTGCATTAGGCGAAGGTATCGTTGATATTTTTCTTGAAAATGAAGTGGATACGGTATTGTCTGGCGGTCAGACGATGAATCCTAGCACAGAGGATTTTGTGAAGGCGATAGAGGCGTTATCTGCGGAGCATATATACATACTTCCGAATAATGGTAATATCATTTTGGCTGCTGAACAAGCGGCAGAGCTTAGCGAACGCAACGTTACCGTTATTCCAACGAGAAATATTCCGCAGGGTCTTGCGGCTGTACTCGCTTTTAAGGAAGAGGAAACGGCTGAACGCAATGCTGCTTGGATGAAGAGTGCGGCTGAGCAAGTACTATCAGGTCAAGTGACAATAGCTGTACGGGACACGACTATTGAAGGCGTGAGTATTCGTGAAGGCGACTATATAGGCATTAAAGAAAAGGCGATTGTCGTTTCGGATGCCAGTTTATTAAAAACATGTCAGACGCTTCTAAGCAGCATGATGGAAGCAGGCGGAGATTTGTTGACGTTACTTACCGGAGAAGATGCTGATGCGACAGAGACAGCGTCGTTACTCGAGTGGGTCGCAGAGCAATATCCAGAGCTTGAGCTTGAAGTACAAAATGGCGGACAACCGCTTTATCCTTATTTGTTTGCTATTGAATAATTTAGAATCGTTTTAAAGTAGGGAGGGATTGAATGTGGGGAAGGTCCGAATAGTTACAGATAGTACATCTGATATTCCACTAGAGGTCAGAGAACGTTTGAGTATCACCATGGTGCCGCTTAAAGTGCTGTTTGGGGAAGAGACTTTTCTGGATTTTGTAACGATTCAGTCTGAACAGTTTTATGAGAAGCTTGCAAGCTCTGCAATGCTTCCTACGACCTCACAGCCTTCGCCGGCAGAGTTCTCGGATGTATACGAACGATTACTGGCTGAGGATTCAGAATCGCCAATCCTATCGATTCATTTGTCAGCAGCGCTGAGCGGTACCTATCAATCGGCAGTTATAGCTGAGTCTATGCTTGAGCAAAAATCGGATATTACGATTATTGATTCCAAGTCGGCGTCGTATGGCATTGGTATGCGTGTCGTGAAGGCGGCTGAAATGGCGGCTGCGGGCGAATCAATGGAAAGCATACTTGCGGAGGTCGAACGCTTAGAACGTGGTACAGAGCTATATTTCCTAGTGGATACATTGGAATTTTTACAAAAAGGCGGTCGTATTGGCAAAGCATCTGCACTTATTGGTTCTATTTTAAATATAAAGCCGATTTTGTCGCTTGATTCTGATGGTGTCGTGCTTGCGGTTGATAAAGTACGCGGCTCAAAAAAAGCGATGGCGCGTATTGTTGATCTATTGAAGCAGGATTTTGGTGACGAGCCGGTTAACATTACGATGGCGTGGAGCTATCGCAAAGATTCAGCGGAAGAGCTTTATGAGCTAATAAAAACCAACTTCAATGTGCAATCAGTCGGCTGGACTACTCTCGGAGCTGTCATTGGTACGCATACTGGTCCAGGTACTTCCGCTGTGTTCATGAACAGGGTGTGAAGGATAATATGATGACACTGGACCAAATTTCCGTTCGGCAAATCAAAGGCGTGAGTGCTCCTAAGGAACAAGAGCTTCACGCCTTTGGTGTGCATACCATCGCTGATTTGCTTGATTATTTTCCATTTCGTTATGAGGATTACCGGATTCGTGAGCTTGCTGATGTCAAAGAAGGCGAGAAGATCACTGTGCTCGGAACTGTTCGTGGAGCTCCTGTGCTGCAGCGTTACGGCCGAACCAAGTCAAGACTGACCTGCAAAGTGGAAGTAGAGAGCTGGCTTGTAACTGCAGTATGGTTCAATAGACAGTTTTTGCAGGATCAGCTTGTTCCTGGCCGTGAAATTATGCTGACCGGGAAATGGGAGCAGCAGCGGCTGCAGCTTACTGTGTCGGATTCTGAGTTTCCAGGCTCTAGCAATGCGGCTAAGACGGGAACGCTGCAGCCCGTCTACTCGGTTGGCGGAAGCATAACGCAGCCGTGGATGCGAAAGATGGTGCGACAGGCGCTGACGCAATACGGTTCGATGATTGAAGAAGTGCTACCGCATTATCTCGTACAGCAGCATGATCTTATGGCTAGGCGTGATGCGGTACACCGGATCCATCTACCGGACGATACGCAAGAAGGATTATTAGCTCGAAAGCGGCTTGTATACGAAGAACTGTTTCTATTTCAATTAAAGCTTCAAGCCTATCGGGCGTTGAACCGCAAACGGAATGACGGGATTTCACACCGGATCGAAAGTGAAACGATTCGTCAGTTTGCTGCCACGCTTCCTTTTGAGCTCACGGATGCGCAGAAGAAGGTCGTTAATGAGATATTGACGGATATGCGCAGACCTTCCTGTATGAATCGCTTGCTGCAGGGAGATGTCGGTTCGGGGAAAACAGTTGTCGCTGCTATTGCATTGTACGGCGCAGTCAAGGCCGGGCATCAAGGAGCGCTTATGGTGCCAACTGAAATTTTATCGGATCAGCATATGCGGTCCTTGCAAAAAATGTTTGCAGGTATGGACATCGAGGTTGGCGTATTGACTGGAAGCTTGACGGAGCGTAAGCGCCGCGATGTTCTTGCCGGCTTGCAGATGGGACTCATTGATATTGTGGTCGGCACGCACGCACTCATTCAGGATGATGTTTATTTTCGCAGTTTGGGACTAGTTGTCGTTGATGAGCAGCATCGCTTCGGCGTTAATCAACGGAGTGTACTGCGTCATAAAGGAATGAATCCCGATGTGCTTACGATGACTGCGACACCTATTCCAAGAACGCTCGCCATTACAGCTTTCGGCGACATGGACGTATCGACGCTGCGGGAGCGGCCACATGGACGCAAGCCCATAAAGACCTATTGGGTAAAGCATGGAATGATGGAGCGTGTGCTCGGGTTTATTCGTAAGGAAGTAAGCCAAGGCCGTCAAGCCTATGTGATATGTCCTTTGATTGAAGAGTCGGAGAAGCTTGATGTTCAAAATGCGATTGATCTGTTTATACAAATGCAGCAAGCGTTTCCTGATCTACAGGTAGGTTTGCTGCACGGACGGCTGTCTGCCTCAGAGAAGGATAGTGTAATGAGCGCTTTTGGGGCAAACGAAACACATGTGCTCGTAGCTACTACAGTAGTTGAGGTCGGGGTTGATGTGCCGAATGCAACTTTGATGGTTATTATGGATGCTGAACGCTTCGGCTTGTCACAGCTTCATCAGCTTCGCGGCCGGGTAGGGAGAGGTGCGCATCAATCCCATTGTATACTAGTCGCTGATCCAAAATCGGAAACGGGTCGTGAGCGTATGAAGGTTATGACGGATACGGATGACGGCTTTGAAGTTTCGCGGCGAGATTTGGAGCTGCGAGGTCCAGGAGACTTTTTTGGCACGAAGCAGAGCGGGTTGCCGGAGTTCCGACTAGCGGATATGGTTAGCGACTATGAGTTGATGGAGGAAGCGCGTGATGATGCGGCTGATTTAACGGCGCGGGAAGATTTCTGGGTCGATGCAGCCTATGCAAGAGTGCGAAGCGTATTGCAGAAGGACCAAATTTTTCAAGGAGAACAGCTGGACTAGGCAACTATTTCTTTCCTGCGGCATATAGTTTAACGATAGGATTGGATTGCCGGATGGAGGTGCCTAGTCGGTGAGTTACCAAAAGTACGGCATTCGGCCGCAACTGGTCGAACGCATCAAACTTAAACTGAAAAACCCAGTTATGAAAGATCGGATTCGCGAGCTTCTTGGCGATGTTACGAAAAATGATTTGCAGGACCGCCTTAAAGTGCGGAAGCTTGTTAAATCGGCTACTGCTATTTTGCAGGAGAAGCTCACAGATACGCAAGAAGAGCAAATTGTCGCTTTTGTCTTAGGACAAAAAATTGATCCCAACAACACCTTTCACTTGTTGAAATTGTGGGGAATGTTTCGCTG
>NZ_JBFUHJ010000080.1:0-19287 GCF_056402455.1 Paenibacillus sp. P4_A7
CCATGCCATGTCACTGTATGGACCAGCTGTTGCTCCAATTTTAATCGATTTTTTCTGCTCGGCAGTTCCTTCGTTAGAACCTGATCCTTCTTCCTTATTGTTGCTGCCGCATGCGGCCAGCATTGACATCAACAGGATGCACAACGTAACGATCGTTAATTGCTTTTTCAATGATATGATCCCCTTTTCTAAGTTGTAAGAATAATTTATCTTAACGTTTATCTACTTTACGAGAGGCCCAATCTCCAATAAATTGAATAATTTGGACAATCACGATAAGAAGAATAACCGTTGTGAACAGGACTTCATTATCATAACGATAATAACCGTATCGAATAGCCAGATCTCCGATACCGCCGCCGCCGACCGTACCCGCCATCGCAGAGAAGCCAAGCAAACTGATGGCCGTTATCGTAAGGCCCGAGATCATACCTGACCTTGCTTCTGGAAGCAGTACCTTGCGGATAATAAGCCAAGGCCTTGCGCCCATTGCTATCGCTGCTTCAATAATTCCTTTATTCACTTCTCTAAGGGAATTTTCTACCAAACGCGCATAGAAAGGAATGGCTGCAACGGAGAGCGGAACAGCTGCGGCTGCTGGACCAATCGTAGTTCCAAGTAAAAATTGCGTAAATTTAAGCAGCAACACAAGTAAAATTAAGAACGGGATCGAACGTACAATATTCGAAATCACGCCCAAAATCATATTAATAGCACGGTTCTCTGAGAATAGCCCCTTGCTGCTAATAAACAACAGCACGCCAAGCGGCAGGCCGAGAACGAAAGCAATCAACAGTGAGATACCAACCATGTAGAGCGTTTCATTAAACGCTTTTACTATATCGGGAAACATTTCCATCAAGGAGCTAAGCATGCTCAACCACCTCCACGATGCAAGAACGATCATTTAAATAACGGATAGCTGATTCGACTTCCTCATTCGTTCCGGTCACTTCCATAATGAAGGTTCCGAGAGGCTTTTCACCAATATAATCGATTTTTCCGTGCAAAATATTCGCTTGAATACCGCTCTTTTTCAGCAAATCCGAAATAATCGCTTGTTCTGCCGCATCGTCGCGAAACAAGATCTTTAGCACCTTACTGGATGGATTAAGCTTCTCCCATAGTTTCGTCGGCAGCTTAAATTCCAGCACACTATTAATAAATTCCTGAGTCAGAGGCTGTACCGGATTTGCGAAAACCTCATATACGCCGCCATCCTCAATCACTTTGCCATCCTGCATAATAGCAACTCGGTGGCATAGCTCCTTCACGACTTCCATCTCATGTGTGATAAGTACAATGGTAAGCCCAAGCTTACGATTTATCTCTCGAAGCAGTGACAGAATGGACTGAGTGGTCGTCGGGTCAAGCGCTGACGTTGCTTCGTCGCATAACAGCACTTGAGGATCATTGGCCAGAGCGCGCGCGATACCGACACGCTGTTTTTGACCTCCGCTTAATTGAGCAGGGTAACTGTCCATCTTATCCGCAAGACCAACGAGCTGAAGCAGCTCCGACACTTTGCTTTGAATAGCTGACTTTGGCGTATCCGCCGCTTCCAGTGCAAACGCAACGTTCTCGAATACAGTCTTGCTTCCTATAAGATAAAAATGTTGAAAGATCATGCCGATCTTTTGACGAGCCACTCTCAGCTCGTTTTTACCCAAAGCAGTCAGGTCAACGCCGTTCACCAGCACTTTGCCAGAGGTTGGCTTCTCAAGCAGGTTGATGCAACGCAGCACTGAGCTTTTGCCCGCACCGCTATAACCGACGATTCCAAATATTTCACCTTTGGCGATATGAAGATTGACGTGGTCGACGCCAACGACTGTGCCTTTATTCGTTTTGTACAGCTTGTGTAAGTCAATGAGTTTAATCAATCTAGACCCTCCTGGAGCACTAGTTGCCTAGTTCTAAATATATCTATTTATGAAGTCACTTATTTCCGACGAATTCACTGTGAATTAGTATAACAAATAATTTAGGTGCATGACAAATTATATTTTCTTTTTTTCTAGTTCTTTTGAAGAAATCTAAATTTTCATTATATTATGTTGGATCGTAATAACTTTTTTAATACAAATAATTCCATTTATAGATTTACTTCACTCTGGAGAGCATCCGTATCTCTCTTACTATTATTATTGATTTGGTCAAACTCATTACCACTAAACGATCTCCATACTACTTTCCATGCTGCCAAATAGCTCAGAGTTCACCATCGTGCTTTAATATGGCCAGAATATAATAAAGCTCACGCTATCTCAGCATGAGCTCATTCGTTATCGATATGAAATAGATGATGATAAAGGGAATAGTAATTCCCTTTATTTGCAAACACGATATAATGACACTACACACTCCACGTGCCCCGTAAGCGGGAACATAGGTAATTGGGTCCCCCTCGAACTCAGCGGGCTAAAGCCTTGATTTACAAGGGCTTTAAGATATGTCAATCAGAATCTTCCAAGAGTTTATCTATTTCAGCCGCCGCACGATCTAATCCAACCTTAACGGGCAGTTCACCCATAAATATTTTATGCAGGTACAAGGTATACACTTCGTCGATTCTGCTCCAGTTTTTCACAGTCGGCCTCAGAAAGGTATCATTCATAGCTTCCATGTAGGGGTAAAGGTAAGAATCCTTGTCTAGACTCAGCGCTTTAACCGCCTCCCTGTTAGTCGGGATTAAACCGGCTCGTGCCATGATCAGCTGAGCTTCCTTTCCTGTCATCCATTTCATAAAAGCCCACGCCTCCGCAGGATGTTTGCTGCCCTTCATAATGACTAAGTTTTCACCGCCAATAATCGAAGACGGGCCATTCCCCTTTAGAAAAGGTACAGGTAAGGTCTGCTGAAGAGCTTGTTTCATTTCCGAGTCTTTCAATAATCTGTAAAACCACGGCGCTTCGTCCGTTAAAATCATGTTTCCGTTCCGTACTTCCCTCCAGTTATCGCCGTTTAGGGTCACCGCAGAAAGATGAATCAGGTCTTCCTTATAAAGACCAACCAGTTTCTCCACCGCCTGGATGGTGGCTTTGCTGTTCAAAAATCCGGAAGCCCTGGTGTAATTCTCATCCATAAACGAGCCTCCAAGGCTGAAAAGGTACGGAAGTGTATCCCAAGCCTCCAATCCCCCCAAGCCAATTGTGAAGTKATGCGTACGAGCAAGCTCCAGAACTTCATCCATGGTACGTGGAGGTTCTGAATATCCAGCCCGCTCCAGAAGCTCCCGGTTAAAAATGGCCGACTTGGTATATAAATTAAGCGGCAGAGAGTAATATTGATTCTTATAAAAACCAACGCTCATGTCCTTATGGTGAAACGTTTGGAGCAGAAGTTCGAATCCCGGGAACCCATTTAATGGTTCAAGGAGCCCTTTATGTGAGAACTCTGGCACCCAAGAGATGTCCATTCGTACCACATCCGGACCACGATTGGAGGAGGCCCGTCCAATCAAACTGTACTTTAGTTCGTTATTGTTGGCTAAGTTAATGTAATTGACCCGAATGCCCGGGTTCTTGCTCTCAAAAGCCGGAATCAATTCTTGCACTAACAGCCGGGTTTCTGCATCGTTGTAGGTATGCCAGAAGGTAATAACGGTTGTATCCTTTCTGTGGAGCGTTTGAACATTATTTGGATCCGAGATCACGGACGGACTCCCACACCCGGCCGTTAACACTAGAGTCAGTAAAAAGGATATCCACCGGATGGCCACAAGGTAATTCTCCTTTCTTAATCGGTGTGCGGGAACTATCATTTCATGCTTTCCCTATATTCTATAGGAGTAAGTCCTGTTATTTTTTTGAACACCTTGCTGAAATATTTTACGTCTTTAAATCCCGCGGCTCCGGCCACATCGTAAATCCGGCAGTCATTTTGCGTAAGCAGCCGCTTCGCCTCCCGAATCCGTAGCTCGATCAGATAATCGATAAAGTTTCGTTCGGTTTGTTTTTTGAATAAATGGCTGAAGTAACTTTTACTGAGATGAATGATATCCGCTACACTTTGGAGCGTCAAGTTCTCGGTATAATGGGCAGCTATATATTCCAGCGCCTTCGTGATTAGCTGCCCGCTGTAACCGTTATCGGACAATTTAGGAATAAAAGACTTGCCCATCTCCTCCAGCTCACCAATCATGAATGATGCCAGTTGTTCCAATGTTTCTGTCTTGGAAAGCAGTTCATACTGTTCAGAGTGCAGGGTCCCTGCGTCTGCATGCAGCTGATAAGCGCCTGAAAGCAGGGTGTGCGCCTCCAGCTGTACTTCTCCCGGGTTCAAGATCCCGCTCTTCCAGCGTTCAAGCRCAAAATCAACCGCGGATGAAGCCGGATCACCGTTATGAATCGTCTCAAAAAAGGGAGTCCAATCATGATTTAGTTCTCTATCTGTTAACGTTTGAACAGGATTGGTTTCCGATCCGCTGCCTCGATACAAGCCGCCCAACCCTTCAAAAAATCGTCTTTGGCAGGCTAAACTGCTCTCGGCATACCCCTTAAGAATTCGGCTCACTCCTTGCTCTTTGGCGAAGCCGACCGACGTCGAAATTCCCCATTTCGCTTCGAGCTGCCGCTTCCACTGGTCGAGCTGTTGTTCAACCTCCCCTTCGAGATCCGGTAAGATGAGAAACAGGCTGCTTTCGGACACCAGCAGTGCGCTTCCTTCCCTTATCTGCAAATAAAACGCTTCCTGCAGTTCCTCAAGCAACAGCTGCACATACATATATCCATAATTTTCTCTCCATTCCTCAGCGGCATCCAGCATAAGATAAACACAGGTATAGGAATCCCCCAACCATGCCGGAGCCCAAACGGTTGACTCAGGAAAGGTCTGTTCTTGGACGATGTATCTTTTGATTTCCTGTTCGACACGCTTTCGGTCCAGAAAGAGAGCCCCTTGTTGGTAATGATTCAATTCGGAATCCCTTCTCCTTTCTTCCTCCAGCATCGAAATACTGCGGCGAAGGACGGCAAGAAGGTCTTCTCGCTTCAAGGTCAGCTTTAACAAATAATCGACGGCGCCCAGCTTAAGTCCTTCTTTCACGTATTCAAAATCACTATAATTGCTGATCAAGATCACCTTTAGCCAAGGGCAAAGCGCCAGCGCTTGTTTCATCAGTTGAATGCCGTTCAGCAAAGGCATTTTGATATCTGTGATAAGAATATCGAAGGAAAGACTTTCTAAAGCAGACAATGCCTCCTCACCGTTAGCGTAATGGTCTTCAACCATCATCCCTTCCTTTTCCCAATCGATATACGCACTGATACCGTTGCGGATGACAGGCTCGTCGTCTACAATAAGAACTCTATACATGATATTCCCCCTTGATCTGCTAGTTCTCAGATGCCGATTCCACAAGTTTTTTTAACAAAATGCGTACTGCGGTTCCTTGGCCGATTCTGCTTACAATAGACCATTCCCAATTTCGAGCATAATAAAGCCGCAACGAGTCATAGATATGGCGCAGACCGATGCCAACTTCTCCATTTTCAACAGCAGTCCCCGGGTCGTTCAATACTTTTAGCTTTTCATCCCCAATACCTAAACCATCATCTTCTACTAGAAATTCCAACTCTCCTCTACACATACGAATTCTTATCGAGATCCGGCCACCCGTATTTTTGGGTACGATCCCATGAAATATGGCATTTTCCACCAATGGCTGCAGCAGCATGCGGGGAATCATAAACTTCTCAGAACCCGGTTCAACGTCCAGCTCTAGATCAAATGTTTTCTCGTAGCGAAGCTCCAAAATGATCAAGTACTTCCGGATGATATCCAGTTCCTCTTCCACCGGTATCATACTCCCGCTTTTGCCCATATTAGCTTCGAGCAAATGGTTTAGCGCGTGCAGAACTTTAGATGCCCGGTCGTTCTGGCCGGAATCAATAAGCCACCGCAGTGTGCTGAGAGTATTATAAAGAAAGTGGGGATGAACCCGGTGCATGACAACCCGAAGTTCAGCATGATGCTTCTCGCTTTGTTCATCCTCCACCTGCTGCATTAAATTCCCGATTTTGTGCAGCATTTTATTAAACTGCTTGCTCAAAAAGCCGATTTCATCAGAGGTTCGAACGACCGCCCTTACGTTTAGGTCTCCTTGTTGAACGTGAAGCATACTTTGGGTAAGTTGTTTTACGGGTTTGGTCACCCATCCTGCTATGAAAAGCCCAATACCGATAGCAATCATGGAGAAAACCGCGGAAGACAACAATATCCAGGTCTGGAGATGTTCCAGCTGTCCGCTGATTTCATCGACCGGAACAGTCCCTACAATCATCCAACCGTTGCTCAGCAGCTGCTTAACCCCGTAATAAGGCACCCCTTTCATGTCAAACTCAAATTCCACTGCGTCATCGCTCACAATCCTTTGATACAAGTCGGGATTCTTCACTTTCTGGTTAATCATTTCGAGGTTGGAATCAATCATGAGTCTCCCTTTGGAATCCACAACGAAAAACTTTCCCGTATCCCCGAGTTTCGGCTGCCGGATCGTATTCAAAATCGACTGCCCGTCCAACTGAACCTGCACCAGTCCGATATTACGCATTGTATTAAAATCCTTCAGAACCCTTCCGACAGGCAAAACGAGGTCCGTATTGACACCGCCTCCGCTGAAATGGTCATACTGAAGGCCCTGCCAAATCAGCTCTCCGTCTTTTCTTTTGACTTCTTTCACCCATTCCATATCTGAAAGATGTAACTGCTTAAGTCCAGAGTCGGAAAACGTGCCGCTGCCCCACCCTCTACCCTCCTCTGTCAATAAATAAACGATTTTGACGAAGGAATTAGAATAGACATAGTTGTTCAGCAAAATATTAATATATTCCAAATTCCTGTTTTCTTCGTACGAAGGACTGCTGATTACTTGCAAAGCAGCGCGTTGAATGTTTGGATCGCTGGAAAAAAAATCGGAGGTATCTACTCCCACGTTTAAAATAAAAGAGAGCGACTCCGCCGTTTGCTCGGCGATTTGAAGGGTGGACTCCCGTACGTTTTTCTTCAGGATGGAGTCGGCTACCCAGTAGAAGGACCAGCTGGTAAAAATGGTCGGGATTAAAATAACGAGCAGGAGGATCAGTATGATCTTAGCCGTGAAGCGAYTTGATATTCTGAATTTTTGAAACATAGTACCTCCTATTTTGTTTCTTCCTAAGAGTGTACACGATGAAAGATGCAATACCAATGTAATTTGCAGGAAATGAACCCTCTACTCCTTATACTCGACAACCGCCATGTCCCAATATTTCAGCTTGGGCAGCTCCCATTGTAATATGCCGTCCCGCTGCGAGAACGCTAAAGATTGCGGTGAGCCCTTGTTATAATCAGGGGAAGCGAACCATACTTTGGCAACCGGTTTATCCATTTTCACAGAAACCTTAACATTCAGCCTCTCTGTCTGCTCCGCCTGCTTTCCGTTGTCATCACTCCAATCCATAGTGGAAGCATCTGTGAAATTAATGAAATGAAAGATGTCTTTACCATCCTTCCGTTTCGTGAAGGACCACACTTTACCTTGCTCAGCTTGATCCGAAACGGAAGGTTCTCCCATTCCCTCGGCTTTCAGTATTGAATCTTCCGTGTGATCCCGCAGCAGATTCTGATAAGCTACCAGAAAATCGTAATAGTGGATCAGCTGTTCTTCCAAATCCGGAGACAGGCTTAGATTCTTATGAGGGAAATATTCTTTGGACAACATGTTTTCCCCAAGCTCCAGATGAGATCCTCCGGAAGCGAAAATCACCGCATCCGTCAGCAGGACCCCCGGTGTATTGAACTCGCCCGGTGAATCGGATAAATGATAATTCATATAAGCGGCCAAAACCGTGTTTAGCTGGTTCCCGCTGTACTTTGAATTTTCATCAATCACTTCTTTCAAGTTCTGATAGCCCGGGTGATTGCCCCACACTTCGGTATATAGAAATTTGACGGGAGCTTCCCGGGCAATAAACTCCTGGCCGAACTGGCCGACTGCGTTCATGACATAATCCACATCCAGCCTCTCTTTGGCTGTATTCAAGAAAGCCGGATAAGTCTCAGCCATATTAACGCTTTTGCCGTCATAGTTCCACAGCTTGCCCCTGTCCCCCAACTGGTCTACATGCCAACCGTCAAACGGAAGAGATCCGAAAGTTTTGAGTTCCTTGTCGATCAAGTAGTTCTGCCACTCCGAATTAGAGGGATCATACATATAAATATCACTTGCCCACTCTTTCGGAAGAGGGTGTTTATCTTGATTCATAGGAATTGGATCCTTGAACAACCCCCACTCCCTCTTCACACCGTCTTTTTCCGCATCGGCATAAGCCCCGAACAGCAAGTTGTAGTTCATTGCCTTCATGTTGCGATTGTGAGCCAGGTCGATATAGCCCTTTACCGTATCGAACGCTACAGAACGGTTAGCAATATTTTTCCATTCCCGCACAGGCTTGCCGTCTTGGAAGGGAATAGGCTCTTGATGCTTATATTGCCAGTCGTAGAATTGGACGCCGTTAATATGGAACCGGTTTAAACGTTCGATTACTAGAGACATATCGCCCTGATTCATGGCCGAGAAATCCGCCAAATAACCGTAACGAGGAAATTCCCCCCAGTCAGAGGAAACGTCCACAGCAATATTCATTTGTTCGCCCGCCTTACCGTCTTCCTCATAGAACACTTCGACCATGTAACCTCTTCCTTCGTCCTTCGGCGGTCTCCAGCTCCAAGTCAGCTGATTTCCTTCCGTTTCCAGCCATTCTTCCTTCACGATCTGGTCCATGTGCAAATAACGAATATGGAATCTCCCCCCGAAGGCGCGCTCCTTTAATTTTAAAGAAAATTGGACGTCCTCTTCGGGTTTATAAGCCGCCTTATCCGTAGACAGCTCCTCAAGCAGTGAACCTCTTTGAATCTCGACATCCTTTCGAAAATCAGCAACGTTGTCAGCAGCATTCCCACAAGTCGATATAATCAATATAACCCCGCTGAACGCAAGACCCGCAACCAGCCGCATCATCCTGAAACCTCTCATTTCTCTCACTCCTATCCAAAGTTTCTTAACATTATCCGAAAAACGACTCTACAATCAAATGTCTCAAGCAGCAATTCTGATAAGCCATCTCACATTTTTCTTTGCTAACACGTATTCCCAAACAATAAAGTGTTTTATATTTTCATAAAGGCATAATATATTACCCCCTCCTATTTTTACCTAAAATTTAGTAAGTCAAAGTTTGATTTTAATAAAACCATACAATAATCCCAAAATAGTCGGTTGAAGTGTCTTATTTTACGAAATTCAATATTAATAAAGGTTGATCCTCATATCATGTACTTTTTGAAATGTCTAACCCGTAGCCCTATAGAACTACGTTTTTCCATATATATACATGTTTTTTGGTAATGATTCACTTCAAATTTAATCCTCAAAAAAAACTTGAACAAGCATAAATCCATGTCAGGACTAGTTTTGCTTTGATTGATCTACCTATATGAGAACCCTCTCTCTCCTGTTAATCAACTTGTTAAGGAAGCCTATAGGAGGTTTTCCCCATTGCTCATGCCGTTTTTACTTGCTAACTTTGTAGTAGGCACCGAAAACCGGAGTTTTTACTTTTGGAAAGAGTATGTCTGCTTTCTAAACTAAATGGAGTGGGAGAGAGAAATTATGATAAAGAAGTTAAAGGTTTTGAGCATGTCGAAAAAACTGGCACAAGCTGCTATGTGTCTGACTCTGCTGACAGGAACGGCCGCGGTCACGCTTCCGGCCAACGTGGCTTTTGCTGCGATAACGCAGCCTGAAGCGGATACCCCGCTGGACAAACAGAATCTTAAGCCACTATACGTACAATCGTTAGAAGCTTTGGAGAACGGAGTGAAGCTAAACCTGGGAGACTTCCAAGGCTATATCCGCCTATTCGATGAAGATATAGCGAAAGTCTCGGTATTGAAAAACGGTGAAGAAGAATTTATCTCCCCAGGTATCGCTAAGAAGGATTGGGAAACACCTGAATTTAAGACCGAAGAAACGGATAAAGAATACACTCTATCTACTAATGAAATGACAGTGAAAATTAATAAAAGTTCGTTCGGTGTCAAATTTTTGGACAATCAGGGAAATGTTATAAACGAGGATGCAGCACAAGGTGTAGGCTATGAAGACGGGAAGCCATATGTATTCAAGAAAACCGATGCCAGTGAAAATTTCTATGGATTCGGTGAGCAATCAGGAGGGCTGAATAAACGCGGCAAAAGTCTTGGCATGTGGAATACGGACGCTTATTCCTATAATAAGGATACAAAATATCTGTATACGTCCATTCCATTCTTCATAGGTCTGAAAGATAAGAAAGCATACGGTATTTTCTTCGACAACACGTATCGCTCCTATTATGAAATGGCCAGTGAAAAAGACGATTATTACTATTTCTACGCCAACGGCGGCACGCTTACTTATTACTTTATCAACGGTCCGGAAATCGGTGATGTCATCGATCAATATACCGAGCTTACAGGAAAACCGGAAACTCCCCCAATGTGGTCGCTGGGATTCCATCAAAGCAAATGGGGATATACACCGGAAGAACTTGTGAGTGTGGCCAATAAATACCGTGAGAAACAAATTCCGCTCGATACGATGCATTTTGACATCGACTACATGGATGGCTACCGCGTGTTCACTTGGAATGATCAGTATAAACAAGCGCTTAAGACGTTGAAAGGCCAGGGATTCCACGCGGTTACAATCAATGACCCTGCTGTCAAACAGGACGAAAACTACCGTATGTACCAAGAAGGAACCCAAAATAACTATTGGGCGAAAAATCCGGACGGTTCCACTTTCATAGGTGAAGTGTGGCCGGGTAAATCCGCTTTCCCAAACTTCCTGAAGAAGGATGTCCGCAACTGGTGGGCTGACAATCTGGGTACCCTTTATAACGAAGGGGTTGACGGTATCTGGAACGACATGAACGAACCTGCTGTTTTTGACGGTCCATTTCATACGATGCCGCTGGATATCGTGTTTGAAGGCGACAATGGAGAGAAGAAACTGCATTCGGAATACCACAATCTTTACGGACACGATGAAGCGGAAGCAACTTATCAAGGTGCTCTAAAACATAAACCGAATACCCGTCCGTTCGTATTAACCCGTGACATGTACGCAGGAACACAGCGCTACGCTGCACTTTGGACAGGAGACAACGTAAGTAACTGGGAGCATTTGCAAATGTCGATTCCGATGAACTCCAATGTCGGAATGTCCGGTGTTCCGTTTGTCGGAAATGATATTGGTGGCTTTGCGAAATCGCCGGGAAATGTTACGACACCTGAATTATTTGCTAGATGGATCGAAGTCGGCGCTTTCCTGCCGTTCGCACGTGACCACTACGATAACAGTGCGAAGTCCGGTGTGGCTAGCGGTCAGGAGCCTTGGCAATTCGGCAAAGAAGTTGAAGATATCAGTCGGAAGTACATTTCGATGCGTTATGAACTGATGCCGTACTTGTACAATCAATTCAATAAATCAGCCAAAAACGGTCAACCGGTTCAGCAACCGCTTGTTTACCAGTTCCAGGATGATGCGAAAACCTACAACATTGAAGATCAGTACATGTTCGGTGATTCGCTCATGCTTGCACCTGTCGTACAAGAAGGTCAAACGAGCCGTGAAGTGTACCTGCCGGCAGGCGAGACATGGGTGGATTACTGGACAGGAAAAGAGTTTGACGGTAACCAGACCATTTCAGTTAAAGCTGATCTTGGAACACTACCTATTTTCGTGAAAAATAATTCGATCATCCCTCGTCAGGAAGTAGAGCAGTACACGGATGAGAGGAAGCTGGAAAACTTGATTCTTGACACTTACCTGAACGGTAAAGCCAGCTACAGCTTCTACGAGGACGATGCTGAAACGTTGGATTACAAACAAGGTGAATATAATATCACAGAATTCCATGTGGAGAAGAAAGGTAACCACATCGAGTTCGAGCAGGACAAAAAGACTCAAAAGTATGCATCCGATATTAAGTCCTACACGCTTAAACTGCATAATGCCGAAGAACCGAAAAAAGTGCAAGCGGCTAATAACAAATATGCCAAAGCCGGCAGTGTAGAAGAATTGAACAAACAGAAAAGTGGTTACTATTTCGATTCGGGAGAGAAAGTTCTGTATGTAAAAATCCCTGTAAACGAAAACCACAAAGTGAAAATTCAATAATACGGTTTCACGGTCATTGCCAGATAATAAAAGTAAACGGGTAGGAGCATTCGGCTCCTACCCGTTTACTTTTGTATTACACAATGCCTCAGCATCTATTCGCCAAAAAAACCTCACCGCTGTTACAGGAGAAGGAGTTCTTCCCGAGAAATTGCCATCACAAGTCACCTCACTGTTATTACTTATTAACTTTTACTTCGGTTAAATACGGTTGTAGTAACTTCGCATGATGAATGCGGGTGTTATCTAACACGATGACGATTTTGCCTGTCGGATACTGAGCCACAACCTTTTGAAGATAATTCAAAAAGGTCGCCTGAATAGACAAGCCGCTCTATCGTCATAGCACAGTAAGTATTTGGGGTCCATTATCTGTAATCGCAACGGTATGTTCATACTGAACGCATATTGGACTACCAACTGAGTTAAGCCGCCTACTAACATAAACAATACTTTTGAGCAAACTGTTACATCTCTGTTATTCTCTTAAAACCATTAATATTAAGCACTCCACATGACTTGTCTGCCTGTCCTTTTACTTTCTTAAGCGAATCTGTCACTTCTCATTCTTTAATTTTCGTACCATCAATATTACACATTCGACATGTGTGGAGTGCTGCTCACTGGACTTGAGTTTCATATCTCAATACAATCATCGAAGAAAATCTCAACACCTTACATGTTTTCGTTTGAAACCAAGTTGCTCTTTAACTACTGCCTTTTGAATATTATCGGAAGCGAGTAGGAACTTACTTTTTGTTTTGTCCCGATTGACTTCTACCGGACCTACTGCCTTTGCGGTCTCGACCGCCTTATCATGGAGTGGCAAATAGGATACCCCTACGGTGTAAATAAAACTATTCATTGCGTATTTCGTTCGTTCGGGAGAATCATGAATCGTATTTTTCACAACTTCAAGCATATTGGCCATTTTGCTTTCGGAAAATTCATCATCCGGTCGATTACCCAAAAGCCAGCAGTAACAACTCCAGCCCGCAGACATTCTCAGTTCTTCTCCGCTTGCGATCCACTTATCAGCTACTTCTTGTGCAATATCTGCTTCTGCCAAGGTTACCGCAACAACAAAATCGKACAGCATATAAAAATAAGCCCCATCGATCCAGCGTTCAAAATCTGCTTCGGTCATCGCTTTTGGATCTGCGATAATTCCGGCAAAATACATAGCGTCGTAGTTCCCTGTAGCGTAAAGCTGCTCAGCCAACGGTTGATTTATTTTTGTTTTTTTGAAAATGGGCTTCATTTGGCCTGTAGCAACACCAAAAAGCGGCTCTTTTGCGCCATTAGATTGGTAAATTTTCTTGGTTCGTTCCTTGCCAAGAGCTTCAAGCTCCTGCATAACCATTTCTAAATTCATTGTTTAACACTTCCCTTAGGAGATTTTATCACCTACTGCTAGACTTATACGCAAGTCGCAAAATTTATTTATCGATAATGTCACATCACATTATTGATTTCGAACCATCAATACTACCGATTCCACATGAACCGTCCACGGAAACATATCCACCGGTGTAACCTCCACCGTCTTATACCCGCCATCCTCCAGCACTCGCAAATCCCTAGCAAGCGTAGACGGATTGCAGCTCACATAAACCACTCTCTCCGGCTTCATAGCCAGAATCGTATCAAGCAGTGCAGGATCGCAGCCTTTTCTCGGTGGATCGACGACGATTACATCAGCTGTAATCCCCTCCGTGCGCCAACGTGGTATGACTACCTCAGCAGGTCCCGCTTCAAACGAAGCATTCGTTATACCATTAAGCTCCGCATTGCGTGCAGCATCCTCAATTGCTTCCGGCACAATCTCTACGCCGTAGACGCGGCCAGCTTGCCGTGCTAGGAATAAGGATATCGTTCCAATTCCGCAATATGCATCGATAACCGTCTCCGCTCCAGTCAACCCAGCATACTCCACCGCTTTGCGGTATAGCTCCACTGTTTGCGAGGGGTTCACCTGATAGAACGATCTCGCCGATATCGCGAAGCGAATACCGTCTAGCTCATCATATATAACATCGCTGCCCCAAAGCACGCGAGTTTCATCTCCAAAGATTACGTTCGTGTTCCGTTCGTTCACGTTCTGCACAATACTCTTCACGCCGGGCAGCTCCTGCCTAATGCGCTCAATCCAACGATCCACCGATGGCAGCTTCTTGCCATTCGTGACCAGAACGACCATGATCTCACCCGTCACGACGCCAGTACGCGCCATCACATGACGCAAAATACCGCGTCCCGTCTCTTCGTTGTATGTCGAAGCATCAAGCTCGCGCCCAATTCTCTTAACAACTCTTATGACCTCATCATTATGCTCATGCTGAATAAGGCAATCGTCCATGTCGATAATGCGGTGACTGCCGCGTGCGTAAAAGCCTGCGACCAATTGTCCGTCCACTGAGCTTGCACCAACAGGTACCTGAGCTTTGTTCCGATACTGCCAAGGCTCATCCATACCAATCGTGGGATGGACAACAATTTCTTCCATATTGAGCTTCCCGATTCGCACAAGATTGTCCACAACATGCTGCTTCTTCCACTCTAGCTGAGCGGGATAATCAAAGTGCTGCAGCTGACAGCCGCCGCACTCCTTATAAATATCACAAGGCGGCTCGACACGTGACGGGCTCTTCAGGAGCAATTCCTCCAAGCGAGCATATCCGTACTGCTTCTTCATCTTCATTACTTTAGCGCGTACTCGCTCACCTGGAAGCGCCCCTTGCACAAAAAAGGTAAAGCCTTCAGCGCGCCCTACCCCTTCTCCTTCATGCGTCAGGCCGATAATATCGACTGTGACCTCTTCATTTTTTTGAAACGGTGCATTTGATAGATCAGTCGCAACTGCTGGTGATGTCCCAGCATTACGCGATCCTCCCTTATGTCTACCGCCTCTATTTTTACCTTTATTCATAAACTCTCTCCGCTCTGCCTTCACCTATTCAAGCTCACCTATCCATACCTATCATGCCTTCATTTAATTAACACTAACCGTAATTTAGCGGTACGTCGAAACACCCATTTCATCCGCAAAAATTTGCAAATGTGACGGAAGCACCGAGAATGTGCATGGCAGCACACCACCGTATTCACCGTCCAAATTAATTTGTACGTAGTCTGGTGTTGTCACCTTTAGCTCATTCGTCCGAAAATGAATGACATGGGGGTCATTGAAATGCTCACCGCGCAGTGCGAGCGTCACTAGCTTTATAAACTCCGGTAGGTTGCATTTTTTTATAAGAAGCACATCAAGCAATCCGTCATCCAACAAGGATTCCGGTGCTAGCCGTTCGAATCCGCCTACGGAGTTGCTGTTGCAAATAAGAAACATCATGAACTCATCATCAAATTCACCTATACCGGCCGCTTCGAATTTCAAATGGGTCGGCCTCAGACGAGTCATTTTCTCCATGCCCTTCATATAATAAGCCAGCTGCCCGACCATCGTCTTCAGCTTGCTCGGCACATCATAGGTCAGCTCCGTCAAGGAACCACCACCGGCAATATTTATAAAATAGCGATCATTCGACTTACCCACATCAACTGGCCGCGTATACTGCTGAATAATCAGGTCACAGGCGTACTCCCAATGCTTAGGAATACCCATCGCCCGCGCAAAATCATTAGTCGTACCTACTGGAATAATCCCTAGCGGAGGTCGGTTCGGCTTGTTCGCCAACCCATTAACAACTTCATATAACGTCCCGTCACCGCCCGCGGCAATGATTAAATCATAGTCACGATCCGCTGCCTCGGACGCAGCAAACGTCGCGTCACCTTCGCCTATTGTCGCATGACAGCTCGTCTCGATGCCGCCCTGCTCCAGCCTTTTCAAAATATCCGGCAAACGTTTTTTCATTTCTTCTCTACCTGAAGTCGGGTTATAGATAAGTCTTGCTCGTTTAATTGCTTGCATTATAGCTCACCCCTAATAATCCGTTCAACATCGTATTCACTTTATCATGTTCACCCTACATTTATCGCACATGCGCCAACCATTCCGTCATTTGTCTCTCGAGCCACCGTGCAATGGCCTGATGAGGTAGCATAGCCAGTCCGTTGTATCGGTATTCAAGACCGGCAAGCCGAGTCGGAATCACTTTATTTGTAAAATAACCTTGACTCAAAAAAAGCGGCACAGCAATGACCGCTTCCTCAGGATTTTCCTGCTGCATCGCTTTAAGCTTTGCAGCAGCCTGATCAGGCAGCAGCATCGCGTACTCCGCTCTTGCGAAGCCTCCAAGCGACCGTAATCGTTCGCTTAGCAAAGTCAGTCCTTGCTGCCAGCGCTCGTGAAACACATTTTCCTTGCTGCCGTGCCCAATGAGCAGCAGCGCTTCTTTCGAAGGCTCCTGCGATAGCTCAGCAATATTCACTGCAAGCAGCTCGGCAATTTCTGGATCAGCATCAATTGGCAAACCGTACGTTATATTTGAAGCAACTCGAAAGGTTCCAAGGTCGCCCTCTAAATCAGATACCCATGGTAAGCCGAAAGCTTGTCCAATCTCATCGACATGCGTGCTGCCAGAGGATATGAACAAAGGCACCACATAGATATCCGTTACACCCAGCTCTTCAAGCTTGTCGATACCATCTTGAATAAGTCGCCCTTCAACAATTTCTAGAAATGACGAAATAACCGGTTTGTCAGATAACGCAGAAGAAGACGCAGCCGCTGCAACTGCTTGATCGACAAGCCGCACCCATTCTGCCTCTCTGGAGCCATGACTGATTACAAGAAATCCTGGCTTTTTCATAGCTGACTTCCTATCGTCCTAGACGCTCTAAAGCCAATTTATACCCGTCATTACCATAGTTCAAACAACGCTTCACTCTTGAGATAGTTGCCGTACTTGCCCCTGTCTCCGCTTCTATCGCGTTATAGGTACTGCCCTTGCCGAGCATGCGTGCTACCTCTAGGCGCTGCGATAACGATTGGATTTCATTCACCGTACACAAGTCGTCAAAAAAAACATAACATTCCTCAACAGACTTCAAAGTAAGGATCGCTTCGAACAATTGGTCTACTGCTTTATCGTTCAGCTTTTTGAGCTGCATACACATTCACTCCTAATTGAAACTAATGCTATTATTGTAGCTTTTTTAGCGGATTTATTCAAACATTACCGTATTCACGCTTTACAGAATAGAAGAATGCTCCAGCAAGCTTCAACTAATCAGTTGATTCGCATGGGGCATCCATCTAGAATAAATATCCGCACCCGGGTCATTCGTCCAATCCATATGTTTGCCTACTCCATAGACTAATACAAAAAAAGGGTTGTGATCCGTGTGAACTATCGCAATAACCCCGGTGCCAGCAACCAGCAAAACGAGGCGCACGGCGGTTTTCGTCAAGTAGAGGGCCCACATAAATCATTTGGCGCGAAGTCGAGCGGCTTTAATTTTGGTGGAGAAGTTCCGAACGGCACACAAGTGTTGCTGCCAGATACCGCGAAAGACTTATTACCTATATCCTCTGATACATCATCTGGGTTAGTCGAAACTACTGCTGCAACCAAAGCTGGAGGCTTCTCACTTGCAAGTTTGGGTGAGATCAAAGGCTTTGTAGACCGAATCGGCGGAATTGATGGTATTCTTACGACCGTAACAAAGGTGCAGAAGGTGATGTCAAGTGTCTCCCAAATGGCACCGCTAGTCAAAGTCATATTCGGTTCCTTCGGTAAAAAATCCGCTGATGAATCAGACGCTGATGATGGTGGAGAATGGAGACCAAAACGCCGTAAGCGCCGTAAGACTGGAACTGGCGGAGGCTCAAGCAACAAAGGCGGAGGCAGCGGCCGCAATCGTCGCCCTCGTGCACCTACGACTAAGCGTCGATAGTTTTTCGAAATAGAGTCGTTAGAGGCATCCTATTACAACTACTAACGACTTTTACACTACTCTTCATCGAATATCATTATTCGAGCAAGTTTTTTTATCAAAGACTTGCTCAGTTATCTGCGATTCGTTATGATGTTGGTATAGATTCGGGAGTGAAGCACACCCCGGCTGCAGCGCTGAGCGTTGTGGTCGGGGTGTTTTCGTTTCCAACATAAACTAATCTATTTTCTCCAATCCTGGCGAGTTCAATGATCATCTTCTGCGTCAAAATGATCTCGTCCTATCCGGCTGGATCATTCTCCGTTTCTCGGCTTGGCAGGTAGCGAATCATCCACAGCGATGCATGTTTCAGTTAAAGCAAGCAATCGGTCACTGGTGGTCATTGACTTATAGCGGCGATTGCGGGAAATCCAGTAATCTATGGGAAATGCGCAAACAGCTTCTTATCCAAATGGGCATGCGACGCGATGGAAAACTTAAACCAAGTGAGGTCGCACGTGAGTTCCAAATTACCAACCGCACCGCCATAGATTGGCTTCAACGTTATGAACGAGAAGGAGTACTTCACAGCCAACCAGCCCAACATAGAGTAACAACGTACTTACTTACAAATTACATCTAAATGAATGGAGTATTTTTCAGCATCTACAGAGAGAAGATCGAATCAGAACTAATCTGTCTATTATAATATATGATTTCAAATTCATTCCTCATACGCAGTCCGGACATTTATGCACAATATCACACTTCAGAATTCCGAGTTATCCCGTTGTGGATAACTAAAATCATTACATATCCACAGTGTTATCACATCACTACCGCACAAAACAGAATCTTCCTGTGCATAATTACAACCTTCGACATCATTCCGCAACATTCATATTGCATTCATACACAGCTGTTAGTGCATTGTGCATAGCCAGTCTTTAAAATGCATCTAATCAACCTTCTTAGGCCCATTACATTGTTTATAAAATTCGTTACTTTAACCATAATTGGTGGTTGAATCTCCAAGTTATCCTTGATTTTTCGAAGTCATACACAACTGTTAGCATTCCTGTAGAGCGTTAAATATCCGCTTTGCAAAAAAACGAGCGCCYCGGTACGATGGAAGTACGCAACGGGTCATAGCCCTAAAAATTCCATCATCCAGGAGGACGCTCTATTATGAAGTTTAAATCGCAGGACAAACAAAATCAACTCATTGAAAAAATTACCGCTCA
>NZ_JBFUHJ010000081.1:0-19277 GCF_056402455.1 Paenibacillus sp. P4_A7
TATTGGTCTTATTTCATACACATAAGTCACCGTTAGACTGGCGAGAGACAATAGAAATCATTTGCTTTATTGAGGCAGCCGAAGAAAGCAAGCGATTAGGTAAGGCAATCCAATTGTAAGGAACACCTCATTGTAAAGCTTTATTGTAAAGTTTTATTGTAAAGCCTCATTGTAAAAAGCAACTGAAAAGCATCTGCAACAGAGTCCAGTATATTGGGGCACTGTTTTTTTTGATCAGAGCAGCTGCATATCCAGGAACTATTTCATTTCTGTTCTTATGTGCGCTTCAGATTGTTCCACAATAGTAATGAGTTAGCTTAGCAGTGAAGTGAACTCACTAATTACTGAAGAAAACTTCACTATATTTAATGTACTTCGTCATTTTCTTGAATTAGTGAGGTAAAGCTCACTCGCCATGAAGAATAGTTCATGGCGAGTGAGAAAAAACTCACTAAATGAAAGGACAGTTCGTAGCGTCATTATATTTAATGAGGGAATATTCATTGTTAGTGAGGTTTGCCTCTGTTCATTTCCATGATGATTCTATTTTAAAGCATGGCATGAATGGAGCATGATTTCCAAAGTGCTTGGACGGCAACAGTCATTTACGCTTGTTACAGTGAATGATAGCAAGCAAATTGATAAAATCCACTTATTTTAATTAATGAGACAAGGCACGATTGAGGGTTTAATCAAAACAAGGAAATATCTATATAGCATTTTCCACCTATTTAGCAAATTCCACACCCGAAAAACGTTGACAATACAAGGTTTTTAGCCAAATGTTGATAAAAATCGATCGAAAATATATAGTAGATGAAAACGCTTTATTTACGAAGTGAGAGGTCCATCCTACAATTTGAATTGTCCGAACGAAAGCTTCGGTCGCAAGTAAACAACCATTTACGAGGGGGAAGTCAAATGTCAAGAAGGCTATTAAGTTTATTGCTCATTCTTATGTTAGCGGTTTCATTATTAGCTGCATGTGGATCGAACAATGAAGACGCAAAAGGCACAAACAAACCTAGTGATGCAACAAGTGCTCCAACGGCGGCTCCAACAGACACAGAAGTGAAAGAGAACGCTAACCAATATGGTGACACAGGCGGATTAACACTTCCATTGGTAGATAAGCCAACAACGATTACTTGGATGGTTGTTAGTCAAAACCCAGTTAACGACAAGCTGGTTGCTAAGGAAATCGAGAAGCGTACAGGCATTAAAGTAGAATTTCAAAATTACTCATCGGCTACTTACCAAGATAAGCTTCGTTTGGTTGTCGCGTCCGGTAAGCTTCCAGACATCTTCCACGGTCTCAAGCCGGCTGAGTTGAAGAAAATCGGTAAAGAAAAAGCAGTTGTTGCAATCAACGAGTATGTGGATATACTTCCAAACTTCAAAAAACTATATGTGGATGAAAATCCATGGGTAGCCAACTCATATGGTGATGAGAACAACAATCTCTTCGCTTGGCCGATCTACAACATGAATAGAGATGTTAACCACGGAATGATGTACAGAAAAGATATTTTCGAGAAAAACAACATTCCAGAGTGGACGAACACAGATGAGTTCTATGCGGCGCTGAAAAAATTAAAAGAGGTTTACCCAAATTCCTATCCGCTTGCTTCTAAAACAAAAGAAGTAATTTTTAAAAACCTGTCCTATGGTTGGGGTCTTGGCGGTGCAAGTTATCCAGTTTACTACTCCGAATCTGATAAAACATGGAAGTTTGCAGGTGTACAACCAGAGTTCAAAGAAATGCTTGATTTCTTGAAAAAGCTGTACAACGAAGGCTTACTTGATCCAGAGTTTATGACAGATACAGCTGATTCATGGACAGCTAAGATGACTTCAGACAAATCGTTCGTAACTTGGGATTGGATTGGCCGCCTAGATTTATTCTACAACCAAGTAAGCTCACAAAATCCAGAGTACAATCTGCGTTACGGTTACCCGATTGGACCCACAGGCAACAACATTACATTGCCAAAAATTGATGGAAACTTTGGTATTACAGTTTCTAACAACGAGAACAAAGAAGCTGCATTGAAATTGCTTGACTACCTAACAAGCCCATCGGGTGCTGAACTTATCACTCTTGGTGTTGAAGGTGTGAACTACAATTTTGACGCTAATGGCAAGCCTGTATATCCAGAGCTTACTGATGTGCCTCTTGTAGATATTAAAGTGTTAGAAGATCGTTATGGCATGTGGGTTGAAGGGATGTATCTTAACCCTGACAGACGATCTGTATATTACAACTACACAGAGAAAGAGCAAGAGGCTCAAGATAAAATAGTATCGGCTAATAAGTTCGAAGTACTTGATCCGGTACTAAATCTATCAGACGATGAAATTGCAATCATTGCAGAATTACAAACAGCGATTGAGAAATCAATGAATGAATTCAATGCAAAATATATCCTTAACAAAAAATATGGCGATAAAGAGTGGGAAGAATGGCTGCAATCAGCTGAGAAACTAGGCGCAAACAAATTTGCTGACGTGTATAACGAAGCTCAAAAACGCTTTGACGCTAAATAATAAAGATTAAAGAGGATGGTTTATGGCACGAGGGACTTTCATGTTCCGAGTGCCATTCATCATCATTAAGGAGGGAAGAGTCGTGCCAAATACTAACACCGAGAAGATACTGGCATCGAATCATACAAATAGAACAATCTTGTCACGAATTACCGCGACTTTAATACGGACACTGAAACATATGAGACGGGATAGACAGCTATTAATCCTCTTTCTTCCTTGTCTTATTTTTTATATTATTTTCCGATACGGGCCGCTGTACGGTTTAATTATTGCATTTAAGGATTATAGCGTATTCCAAGGGATTATGGGCAGTGATTGGGTCGGTCTCAAGCATTTCATAAAGTTTTTCTCTAGCGATGATTTCGTTTTGTTGTTCAAAAACACGCTGCTTCTTGGTTTTTATTCTTTAATATTCGGATTTCCGTTTCCAATCATTTTGGCCATTATGCTTAATGAAATCAGAGTGAAATGGTTTAAGAAATCAATTCAGACATTGACCTATTTGCCGGCATTTTTGTCTGTTGTAATTATAAGCAGTATGGTCATCGATTTTCTATCACCAAGCGGAGGCATGATTAACAAGCTGATCGAATTTCTTGGGTTTGAGAAAATTTACTTTTTAATTATGCCGGAATGGTTCCGTACCATTTATGTCGTGTCGGATATTTGGTCAACAGTTGGTTATGAGGCGATTATTTATTTGGCTGCAATTGCTGGTATTAGTCCGACATTATATGAAGCGGCAAGGGTTGATGGAAGTACTAGACTGAAGAGCATTTGGCATATAACGATTCCAAGTATGATGCCGACGATTCTTATCCTGTTTATTTTGAAGACAGGCTCAATGATTCGTATTGGATACGAAAAAGTATTGCTTCTGTACACTCCAACTACTTACGAAGTGGCTGATGTTTTCTCCACATATGTATATAGAAAAGGGTTGCTCGAAACCAACTATAGCTATGCTGCGGCTGTGGGCATGTTTGAAGCACTAATCGCTATGGTTATGCTGTTGTCGGCAAACTACATTAGCAGAAAGGCTGGAGGTAGAGGGCTATGGTAGGAGAATCAAAGTTAAACCTATTTGGGCTGCTCAACGCGCTCATATTGGGCTGTGTTGCAATTGCCACAGTCTATCCGATTGTTTATATATTCGCCATATCGTTAAGTGATACAGCATATGTCGTACAAGGTAAAATAACATTGTTTCCAAAGGGCATCAACCTGGATGCTTATGTGGAGGTTTTGAAGGATAAAAGGATACCGAGAGCCTATTTGAATACGATCTACTATACAGCACTAGGCACATTCATTAATTTGTTAGTTACAGCAATAGCTGCTTACCCATTGTCCAAGCCAGATTTCATTTGGCGGAAATATTTTATGTTTGGTATTGTGCTGACGATGTTCCTGAATCCAGGTATCATCCCGAACTATCTAATCGTGCAGCAGCTAGGTCTTACGGATTCAGTATGGGCGCTCGTTATCCCTAATGCGATCTGGACGATGGAACTCATTATTTTAAAAAGCTTCTATGAAAGTATGTCTTCACAAATTCGAGAAGCGGCTCTTATTGACGGTGCTTCTGAATTTCGTATTTTGTTTAACATCGTTATCCCGCTTTCTAAACCGGCTCTTGCGTCTATCGGTCTGTTTTACTTCATGGGACATTGGAACAGCTTCTTTATCCCGATGATTTATTTGACTGACTCGAGTCTTTATCCGCTTCAGGTCGTATTGCGAGATATGCTTATCTTCAATGACGGTAGCAGTGCTGGCCTTGTTGATGCCGCAGCCTTAGCGCCTCAGGCGAAGAAAAATGCAACGATCGTCTTAGCGATGCTGCCAGTTTTATTAATCTATCCATTTGTTCAAAAATATTTTGCAAAGGGTGTAATGCTAGGTTCAGAGAAGGGCTGATAGGAGTTCTTTCATGTATAATTAATTGGATGCACATTATAAACAGAGGAGGATGGCGGCAACTTGAAACGTTACATCACGAATTTGGGGCTCATACAAATTTTTTGTGCGTTGCTCCTAGTCATCGGCATTATGTCTGTATCCAATTATTTTGTATATAAAAACTCAATTTCAGGCATCTATGAAAAAGTAGCCCAAAACAACACGCTTGCCGTAAAATCAATGATTCAGTCGTTCGATAACAGCTTTAGATCCATTAATAACATCATGCACTCCATACATGGACTGCCGTACGACAGTCTGATATCTGAGGAAGATGGGCTCATTGATATGAGCAAGGTCTACACGATGCAGGATGGTATTTCATCACTTGTTGCTTCGGTCGATTTTATTGAGGAAGTAATTGTGTTCTATGACGATCTGGATCTTGCAATTACTTCATCGGGAACGAGCAGTCTAACCCATTTGTTGCAAAAAAAATATAAACATAACCTATACAACGAGGATTATTGGAGGTCGTATACGAGATCGAAAAATTCGTTTAGAGTTTTCCCTGGACAATATTTCAAAGTAACAACAGATACGTTGAAGCAAACCAATAAGAAGCTTTTGATCGCTGTTGGTGGAAATAAAGTACGCATATCTAATAAAAATATTATGGTTCTAATCGACGAGACGGCCCTATTAAAGTATGTGAACCAGAAGCTGATGCTGCCGGGTGCTTCATTAATTGTGCTCGATCAGGATCGACGTGTCATTTTAAGTACAGATTCCAAGACAGATCTGTCTGGGGTATTGGATGAGGTTTATTTCAATTCATCTCAAGAGGCGTCCTTAACGCGAGAAAATTTTAAGTATAACATCTACAAGTCGGAATTTAATGGTTTCGTTTATATCGATAAAGCGCCTTTTCAATTTCAAAATATTGATTCCGTGACGAAAGTAAATAAGATGATTATGGTTTCCGCTATTATTAGTGCGATCCTTCTGTCTGTATTGCTCAGTGTTTACTTAAACAGACCAGTCAAAAAAATTATTCGTCAGCTTGGCGGCGGCAATAGCCGAGGGAATGATTTTCGTAAAATTTTCAGTGGTATTGTGAAGATGCAGATGGAGATTGAGTCGTCGAAAAAGCTGTTGGAGTATGTCGAAACAGAAGCTCGCCGCAGCGTGTTTTTGCAAGCGTTGGATGAGTATGATCATTCTGATGAGCATGAGTTACAGATGCAAAGCTACTGCTCGGATATATTGCGAAGTAAGCATTTTGTGCTCCTGATGGTGCATTTGAATAAAAAGGATGACGAGCAGCAGACAGCTTTGTCGGTAGAGAAGATTACTGAGATTATCCATGCCGCTTTGCTGAAGGATAATAAAAATGTAAACGTGTTCTATGATAAAAACTTACAGTTTATTTCACTTGTCGGCATTCAACAACCATCTGAACGTGAAGTATTGCTAAAGAGCTTGCGATTGTTATTCAAGAGCTTGGAACAAGGTGAACTTCTCGGTTATTCCCTATGGGCAAGTGTCAGTAAGGTGTGTGCTGCAGAATTCGTGAACTGTAAGCTTGCTTACCGAAATGTTAAGAATGGCATGCTTTATAGAACGGTAAATGATACATCTAGTGTATTAGATGTCGAGAAAATTCATTATGAATGGAGTATATATTTCCCTTTCGAGAAAATTGAAAAGCTATCCAATTACATTAAAAATGGGAAGCTGAAGGAAGGGAAGGATATCATTTCAGAGACGTTAATGGAAAATGCTGATCGAAATATACATCATCATCAGATGGCACATATCGCGAAAACGATGTTCTTTTATATGTTGAGGCATGCAAGAAGCTCAGCAAACGATGACAATACTTTGTATCAGCTGGAGCAGCAATTTTTACGAAAGCTAGATAAAGCGTATGAATACGCAGACGTCGAGAGTGCTCTTGTAGAGGTAGCGAAGCATATTGCCAAACATAGTAAGCAAGAGCAGATAAACAAGCTAAATCCAGGATTCATTTCACAGTATATCGAGCTGCACTACATGGAAAATTTATATTTGGATCATATAGCCGAGGTAGTAGAAACATCGCCGAAATATTTTTCGAGCTATTTTAAAAAGACTTTTGGCGTTAATTATGTTGAGTATCTCAATAAAGTGAGACTATCACACGCAAGGGAACTATTGAAGGATTCTCACTTATCAATCGGTGAAATCGGTGAAAAAACAGGCTATTTGAATTCATCTACGTTCACTACGACGTTCAAAAAATACTATGGCATTTCTCCGAGTGAATTCAAAAAACAAAACATGAATGAATAGAATGGCGGGGGATTAGGATGAAAACAATCGCTACACAAAGTGGAGAAATTATCATCACTGAGAATGATAAACCGGAGCTCTTGTATGGGCATGTAATGATTAGAACTGAGTTTTCGGCTATTAGTCCGGGTACGGAAATGATCTTTGTTAAAAAAGCATCTGATCAGTCTGTCAGACTAGGCTATAGTGCTGTTGGTATTGTGGAGCAAGTGGGGGAAGGCATTAACGGAATTCAAGCGGGGCAGCGCGTTGCCTGCTACGGCGCACCGTATGTGAATCATTCGGAATGGTTGGCGGTGCCAGCTAACTTGGTTGCAGTTGTGCCGGATCATGTTGATCCCGAAGAAGCTGCCTTTGCCGGTCTTGGCGCGATAGCTATCCATGCTCTTCGCATCGCTGATTTGCGTTTTGGGGAGTCAGCAGTTGTTGTAGGCCTCGGTATTTTGGGAAATGTAATGACACAAATTGCTCATGCTGCAGCATATAGAACGGTAGGTCTTGATTTGAAAAGCGATCGAGTTGCTATGCTGCAAGAGAGTGGTTTCTCACATATGTATCATAATCAAGAGGAAATGGAAGAGCATATGGCGGAAGCTGTTGGTAGCTATGGAGCAGATGCCGTGCTGCATTGTGCGAGCGGGCTAGGTGAGCACTTGATTAATAGCTCGCTTAATTGGATCCGTGATCGCGGAAAAATTGTTATTGTCGGTGATTTAACGACTGGATTTTCTAGAAATCTTATGTTCAGCAAGGAAGCTCAGGTGCTAATTTCGCGTGCGGGCGGTCCTGGTCGTTATGACTCGCAATATGAGAGAGAGAATCGTGATTACCCAATTGGGCATGTACGATGGACGGAAGGCAGAAATATAGAGGAATATATTCGTTTATTAGCGGATAGACGTATTTCTATCAAAAAGCTCATTACTCATGTTTATTCTATAGATAACGCTGCTGAAGCTTATGAAAATTATAAGAATCCTACAGATACAATAGCGACACTTATCAAATATTAGGATGGAGATACATACAATCGATATTCGAGTAAAGGAGGCTTGTGCTGTGATTGGACATATGTACGCGGATATTATCATTATCGGAGGCAGCACTGGAGGGGTTTCCGCTGCTTTAGCTGCTGCGAAAGCGGGAAAACGAGTTATTCTTACAGAGGAGACAGATTGGATCGGCGGTCAATTGACCAGTCAAGCTGTTCCGCCTGATGAGCATGAGTGGATTGAGCAGTTCGGTTGTACTGCCAGCTATCGCGAGTTCCGTAATCGGGTCAGGGAGTATTACAAGCAGCATTTCCTTGTTCTTCCGTCTGCTCGCGGTAAAGTTCAATTTAATCCAGGAAATGCGATCGTCAGCAGCATTTCCCATGAGCCTAGAGCCGCATTGGCGGTGCTGCGAGATATGCTGGCTCCGTATATTCATAATGGCCGCTTGAAGGTGTTGGATTCATATAAGCTTGAAAGCGCAGAGGCACATGGAGATCACGTTATCTCTGCGACGGTACGACATGTGAATAGTGGCGATTCTATCGTAATAACAGGAGCTTATTTTCTGGATGCTACTGATGAGGGCGATCTGTTGCCTATGGCAAAGGTAGAATACGTAACAGGCGCAGAATCGATTGCTCAGACTGGCGAGCCGCACGCGCTCCCAGGTGCTCCCGATCCTACTGATATGCAGGCGATTACTTGGTGCTTCGCGGTCGATCATATGGATGGTGAAGACTTCACGATTAGCAAGCCTGCGCAATATGATTTCTGGAATAGCTATCGTGCGGATTTCTGGCCGGATAAGCAGCTTAGCTGGACGGGACTTGTTCCGCATACGCTAGAACCTGCACATTATAGCTTTTTTCCAGATGGAAAATCCTTCTCACTGTGGAAATATAGAAGATTGATAGACCATACACAATTTGCAGCTGGATCCTTTGATAGCGATATTACGGTTGTTAATTGGCCGCAGAATGATTACTGGCTGGGACCTATAATCGATGTATCTGAAGAGGAAAGAGCTAGACATTTGAACAGCGCTCGCGAGCTGAGCTTATCGCTGCTGTACTGGATGCAGACCGAGGCACCGCGTCCGGATGGCAAGCTCGGATACCCCGGCTTGCGGCTTCGTTCCGATGTGACGGGGACAGTAGATGGTTTGGCTAAAATGCCTTATATACGCGAATCTCGCAGAATCAAAGCTGAATTCACGATTTTGGAGCAGCATCTTAGTCCTGAATGTCGGGAGGATGGAAAGGCGCTTCGATATGAAGACTCGGTCGGAATTGGCTGCTATCGCATTGATTTGCATCCAAGCACCGCCTTGCGTACTTACGTTGATGTATCATCCTTGCCATTCCATATTCCTTTAGGCAGTCTAATTCCGATTAGGATGGATAATATGCTGGCAGCTTGCAAAAATATCGGGACTACTCATATAACGAATGGCTGTTACCGGCTTCATCCTGTTGAATGGAATATCGGTGAATCAGCTGGATATTTAGCAGCATACTGCATCGAAAACCATATAACGCCGCGTGATGTGCGTAACAACAGTGATCATTTGGCTGCGTTTCAGCAGCAGCTAATTGCTTCAGGCATCGAGCTCGATTGGCCTGCTACACATTCTGTTTAGCCGACGAGGGGTCGGTGAATTGGACCGAAATCCAGCGCCCAAACCAGACCAAAAACCAGACCGAAAACCAGACCCAAAACCAGCTTAAGCTTCAAAATTGAGCTTACAGCCGGGAAAATAACCCATAAATGAGCTGTAAGCTTCATAATCGGTCTTACAGCCTCCAATTCATCGTTGTGACTAGAGAATTGCGATCTGTAAGGCCAAAAACCGATCTTACAGCTTGAAAACTAACAAAAAAAGAAGCTGTAAGCACTAATATCGATCTTACAGCTTCAGCGAAAGCGGCTAGCTGCTCATCTTTCCCTGCCTACTCCAGCTCAAAATCTGCAGCTAATTTAACAGTTAAATTGGTCATATATCCGCTTATTTCCTTCACGAGACGATATTGACCAGGCGGCAGTTTGGCGGGAAATACAACCCGTTCCTCATAGGTTCCTCCCGGTTCAAGATGTATCCCGATAGACTCCACGCCGCGTTCATCGGGAACTGCTTTCCARCCATCAGCTTCCTTTCGATAGAGCGTATAGTCCTTTCCAAAATATAAATTAGTCGGCCCCGCATTGTATAGATAAAGCTTAGTTCCTTCTGAGTTTGCAGCTGGCGTATCTATCGTTAGTTTGGCGTTAAGCTCAGATGATGGCACGTAAAGCGGGCTTAATAGCGTGTCTTCCACAGCCCCCTCAGCTGAGAGAATTTCTATACTTATCAAATAGTTAACGTTAGGATCTAAGGGCAGCTTAACTGAGTAATCTGCACGTCCATATACGGGATCTCCTGTCTCCGCAATGTATTCAGATAGCAGTTCGGCTCTCTTGCCATCGGCTGTTCGGCTAGTTAACTGAAAGCGGACGGTACGATCTTCAGGCACCAGACTAAGTGCAGCTCCCACCGAACTTCCACCCTCATTCTCTCCCCCTGATATCGAAGCAATCAAATTGAATCCATTCTCGTCAACAAACCATCGCCCTGTTCTAGGTCTGTAATCATTGGCTGCTCTAAGTGCAGCATCATGCAATAACATATCCGAATTTTTTCGAATAGCTGGATTTCCTATTGTATCGGTTAGTTGTGCGATTTTGGGATCGATTGTAAAGGGTTGCGTAGGTTTTGGTGGTATTTCGCTCATTTCATATCCCGAATCGTCTCTATTGCATGCACTCAATATAAGCACAACCATAAGAGCAGCCATCAATAAAGTTTTACGCATAATCAAACACCTCCCAATTAACAGACGTAGTTTGAAAAGTAATAGTTACAGGATTATCCGGGCTGCAAGTTGTTTAATTTCTTCTTCAAAAGTGTATTAATGCATGAAAAGAATATCTACAAACCCATAATACAACTAGTGTTTGAGTGTTTGAGTGTTTGAGTGTTTAAAGTGTTTGAGGGAACTATCAGGCACTTTGCGAACGACAAAAGGTCTTCCACCCGCCTTAATCATTACAGGCGAGGCTGACGTTTTACGAGACGAAGGAGAAGCTTATGCGAATAAATTTCGTGAGGTGGTGTGAACGTTATGTCTGTCCGCTTTCAAGGAATCATCCATGACTTTGTCATGTTAAATGATTTGTCCGAGACAGCTGCAGCTCGCGGTGCGATCTCGCTTACCAATACATGGCTTCGTGCATAACACTAACAATTAGAGAAGGCACCCGATCTGCCCCTTTACAAGGGTTTGGATAGGGTGCCTTTTGAACGATACCTATATGACGCGTTAAGTAAAAAAATACGGCTATAAACGAATCTTTAATGACTTCCTCACAAGTGGATAAAGCCATTTCACGCCGCTTGGTGTGAGCGTATCGGCAACGAGATGAGAGGCGTATCCAAGCATGGAGACTATCGCAATTCCCTCTAATTGCAGCTGCTGTTCGAGGCCCCAACCGATCGCGCCCCATATTGGAATAGCCCAAATGGTATGCGTCATGCCGCGGTGGTTCAGCCAAGGGACGACAGCGACAAAAAGTCCAAATCCCATAAGCCAATTCATCTGATGCAAGTAGCCAGCGTACATGAGTGCGGCTCCCACAGCACTGACGAGCGCGTTGCGAATGACGCCTTCTTTTGCAATTAGGCCTAGTAGAAAGACTGCACCTGCAGCGCCAATGTATAAAGGAGAAGGGGACTTCTCTGTAAAATAATAATAACCAATCAACGCTGCCAGAATAACACCTGACCAAAGCGTAAATTCGCGAATAAGCTTGGATAGTTTACCTAGCTTGCTGCTGAGCATACTGTTGCCGTCGAGATCAGCTGTTAACGCTGAGAAACCTGCAATGGCGACATAAGTCGCTGCTTCCTTCATATCGTTCGTGTAATAAACGGCTGCAAATGCCCCGATAGTCATTCCGATAGCTAAATGTGTTTTACCTGTCATAATTCCTCCTATGTCTGACCATGAACCTCTTTGAAAGTAACGGAAACAGCTTACAGCTGTTCTTTATTAACCTGTTCGTTTCGTACCATTTGCTCAAGCTTCTCTACCAAATGGTCATGTGACGGATCTTTTCGACCGAATCGAAACAACCGCCTCCGGTTCTGTTTTTTTAGCAGTTGAAGCAAGTAAAGCTTTTCCTTCAATGTAAGCAAGGGTTATCATGGCCTCCATTCTATTTAGGGCTAGTCGCTKTCACCGCTTCCTTGCGGTAAAAGCTTGGTGTCATTCCTGTACATCGCTTGAATACGGTGTTAAAAGAGTGAATATCTTTATAGCCGACCATTTCAGCAATCGTGCTGATTTTGAACTGCGAGCTGCGCAGCAGCTCTTGGCTTTTTTGAATACGCATATTTTGTAGGTAACGATTGAAGCTCTGACCGGTGTGCTGGTGAAATAATCGCTGAAGATGGCGCTCACTCCAACGGCTGACCTGTGCAAGCAGGGTAAGGGTAAGCTCCTGATCATAATGATTGTCCATATAATGTAAAAGATCAATAAAAGCGGCTTGCTTAGGAGCAGGCAATGGAGCTGCTTGATCCGCAGAGCGTTGAAGGACGATCAAAAGCTGAAGCAGCAGGGCGTACAAGTAATCGGTAGAGCCAACTTGCCTTAGCTTATATTCGAGATGCATCGTTAAAAAGAGCTTGTCGAACTGATCATTCGAATCGTGACAAGAGAAATAGGAAAGCCTGCCGCTTTCCATCTCATTCATAAACTGTACTAGTCTGAAATCAGAAGTGAACGCTGTCATTTTATGCAGCAGGAGCGGAGAAAAGACGCAATTATATACATGTAATGGATGTTCAGCTTTGTTTGTAGAACTCGGCCGAAATACATGTGAATGGCCGATTGGAATGAAGAAAAGTTGGCCTTTCTGCACTTTATGCACGTCATCCTCGATATGATGAAAGCCGGATCCTTCTGCGATATACGCACATTCAAAGAAATCATGGTTATGAAAAGGACTTGAAAAGTCCTCTGTAGCGCGATTGACATAAAGCAGTAAGTCTTTTTGGAAAAAGTACTCCCCACGCAACGTATTAATTGTACGATTCATCCCACACACTCCTGACGGGATTTGTAATCCTGCACAAATGTCTGTATTGCCGACTATTGCTGTCCGCTTTACCTACAAGATATTTTATACACTTTCTTATAATTATAGAGGTAAACATAGTAACAAGGGAAGTGAACAGTTGGAAAAAACGCTTTTTAATAGGAGGAATGGATGATGTTTAAGGTAGTTGAATTGCGATGTGAGTATCAGAATAACCCAATAGGAATTGGAGTAACAAGGCCGCGAATTAGTTGGCAGCTGCACTCGGATGAGAGGGCGACCAGCCAGTCAAGCTATCAAATTGAGATAGCGAGTGAGGGATCTTTTGCTGCTGTTATCTGGGAATCGGGTGAGGTGGCTTCAAGTCAGTCCGTTCATGTCGAACTGGATTCATTTATTGCGGAATCCTGCAAACGTTATTATTACCGGGTACGTGTTCGAAATCAGAGTGGGGCGCTTTCTGAATGGTCTGAAACCGCCTTTTGGGAAATGGGGATTTTGACCTCCAGTGAATGGATTGGAGATTGGATTAGTGCACCATTGCAGTTGTTGCCTGTAACTTCAGAAACGAACCCAATGTTGCGAAAACAATTCGTTCTCAAAGGAACGGTAAAGGAAGCTCGCTTATATGCGACAGCGTTGGGACTCTATGAGCTGGAGCTAAATGGGGAGCGAGTAGGAGACCGCTACTTTACACCAGGCTGGACGAGCTATAGCCATACGCTTCAGACGCAAACCTATGATATTACGAAATTTTTGCAAGCTGGTGAAAATGTGGTTGGCAGTTTGCTCGGTAATGGTTGGTATAAAGGCAATTTAGCTTGGAGCGATAATAAATGCATTTACGGAGATCGACTTGCTTTGCTTGTACAAATGCATATTGAATATGAAGATGGTGGGTTTGAAACGATCGTCTCAGATGAGACTTGGAAGGCTGCATTAAGTCCGATTCTAATGTCGGAACTCTATCATGGGGAAACGTATGATGCACGCTTGGAAAAGCGTGGCTGGAGTACGGCACTCTATGATGATAAAGACTGGGTCCCTGCTCAAGCGATAGACCAGAGTAAGGATATATTAAAGCCGCAAATCAATGAACCCGTTCGTAAGAAAGAGCACTTAAAGCCGGTAGCATTAATAACAACGCCAAAAGGTGAAACCGTCATTGATTTTGGGCAAAATATGGTGGGGTGGGTTCAATTCTCCGTGCAAGGTGACGCGGGAACAGAAGTGACACTGCTTCATGCCGAGGTACTGGATCAAGAAGGTAATTTCTATATAGATAATCTTCGAAGTGCCAAACAAGCGATAAAGTACGTGCTCAAGGGCGATGATAAGGAGACGTTTGAACCGAGATTCACGTTCCAAGGCTTTCGTTACGTGCAGGTTATCGGATTCCAGGAGCCGTTAACGTTGAGTGATTTTACAGGAATTGTACTGCACTCTGATATGGCGGAAACGGGTACGTTTGAGTGCTCCGATCCACTTGTTAATCAGCTGCAGCATAATATTAAATGGGGACTGAAGGGGAATTTTCTAGATGTGCCAACGGATTGTCCGCAGCGTGATGAGCGGCTAGGCTGGACGGGTGATGCACAAATGTTCATCCAGACGGCATCTTACCTATCGAATGTCGCTCCTTTTTTCACAAAATGGCTGCGCGATGTAGAGTCAGATCAAAGAGAAGATGGAGGGGTTCCATTCGTTATTCCGCATGTATTGGGTGAGAAGGACCATTCTTCTGCTGCGTGGGGCGATGCTGCTGTTATTTGTCCTTGGACGCTATATGTTTGCTATGGCGACAAGCGTATTTTGGAAGAGCAATATGAAAGCATGAAGGCTTGGGTTTCGTATATTAGAAGCCAAGGAGACAATGAGTTTCTATGGAATACCGGTTTTCATTTCGGTGATTGGTTGGGGCTTGACGCTAAGTCTGGTGATTACGTTGGGGCAACGGATCGGGATTTTATCGCTACTGCTTTCTACGCCTATTCCGTATCCATAATGGAGAAAACAGCTGCTGTACTGAACAAGCAAGAGGATGCCGAAGCATATGGTGAGCTCTTTAAAAAGGTCCGTTCTGCGTTTCAAGAGGAATTTGTAACGGCTTCCGGCAGACTTGCAGTACCTACACAGACCAGTCATGTTCTGGCGTTAATGTTTGGTTTACTAGACAGCACAGCCGAGAAGCGGGCTGCTCTTAAGCTGCATGAGCTGATAGAGCAAAGCCAATTCCACTTAACGACAGGCTTTGTCGGTACGCCTTATTTGAATCATGTGCTCTCTCAAAATGGCCTTAACGATGATGCCTATAAGCTGTTATTGCAGCAAACTTATCCTTCCTGGTTGTATCCAGTGACGAAGGGCGCGACGACGATTTGGGAGCATTGGGACGGTATTAAAGAAGATGGCAGCTTCTGGGATGTGAATATGAATTCATTTAATCATTATGCCTATGGAGCTATCGGTGATTGGATGTATAGGACGGTAGCGGGCATTCAAACGGTTGAAGAAGCGCCGGGCTACAAGCAAATATTGATTGCTCCACAGCTTGGCGAAGGTCTTACTTGGGCGGAGGGCCAGCTAGAGACATTGTACGGAATGGTTAGCTCCAAATGGATAAAGTCCGAGAATGGAACGATGTCTCTAGCAGTGACAGTCCCGCCTAATACGACTGCGGAGATTCATCTGCCAGGAGCAGCTGCTTCCTCTGAAGTTACTGAGAGCGGAGTCGCATTAAATGAGATCGAAGGCCTTACTGGGTTAGTGGCAAAAATAAACGGGGATATTAAGCTTACGATTGGATCAGGTAGCTATCACTTTACTTATTAAAAGCAGGAGACTCTGCGCTATTTCACCACCTTACTTGAAACATGTTATAATGTGCTTCAGGACATAAAGGGTTGGTGGGATGGATATGGATAATCAGGTTATGGCTGCTTGTGATGATACTTGCATAGGCACGGAAGCTGATATAACAGGTGTGAAAAGTAAGTTGATCGGTGAAACAACCGCAGTCCAATTGGCTGATCTATTCAAAGCGCTTGGAGATCCGACACGTGTGAAAATAATTCATGCCCTTCAGCTGTCAGAGCTTTGTGTTCATGATTTGACACAGGTGCTTGGCATGGGGCAGTCGGCCGTATCCCATCAACTGCGATTGCTGCGGAATATGCGCATTGTGAAGCGTCGGAAGGTCGGCAAGACTGTATTTTATTCACTTGACGATGACCATGTAGAGCAAGTTTTCATGCTGACACTTCAGCATTTAAAACATGAGTGAGAACTAAATAAATGAATGAATAATGGCTGTCCCGATTGGTATATAACCAGGGACGGTCCTTTTTTTTGAGTAATGAGTAGGAACAATTTCATTTAGTATGATTTATTAATCACTTTAGTCATATAATCCCAAGTGAGTTTTTTCTTGATTTTTAGTAAAAAAAACGTATACTTTTGATGAGTTTAAGGAAACGACATCGGGTGATTCGTTCATTCGTTTAGCTGTTCTGTAGGGTAAGTGTCATAATATGCTCGGAGGTGGCTGAATTGCCGTTATTGCTCGATGGTCAAAATGTTTTGCCTGCTGTGCGCGAGCTTAAGGATGTGGAGAAGGTTCTTGCTTCACCTTTTTCCTATATGGTATTGCTCGGAGGGCATTTGGGACAATTAAAAAGCATTGTCGATTTAGCGAGTCAGCATGGGAAGAAGGTTCTTCTGCATGCGGACCTGATTGATGGTTTAAAAAATGATGAATATGCCACCGAATTTTTATGTCAAACTATCCGTCCTGCTGGAATTATCTCAACTCGTGGAAGTGTTATAGGCAGAACGAAGAAAAATGGACTTATTGCGATACAGCKCTTATTTCTGATCGATTCCGATGCTTTGGAAAGAAGCTATACGATGCTTGATAAAATGAGACCTGACTATATTGAAGTATTGCCAGGCGTCATGCCGGACATTATTCGCGAAGTAAAGGAACGAAGCGGTATTCCTATTATAGCTGGAGGACTTATTCGCACTCAAGAACATGTCAGACATGCACTCGAAGCAGGTGCATCCGCTATAACGACCTCACGGAAGGAATTATGGCAGACAACTTTATAGCGATGTTGCGCTTAAGACACTTAAGGAGGAACAGGAAGAAGCCATGGACACTTTTATATTAGCGATTGATCAAGGAACAACAAGCACGAGAGCGTTGCTTTTTAATAGAACTGGAAAAATTATTAGTATGGCGCTTGAGGAGCTGCCGCTGGATTACCCGCATGCAGGATGGGTGGAAGCGGATGCTCTTTTCATATGGGAGTCGACGAAAAGGGTTATGACGGAGGTTTTGAAGAAAGCCGGAATAACAGCTGAGCAAATCGCCGGTATCGGTATAACCAATCAACGCGAAACAACGGTAGTATGGGATAAATTAACTGGTGAGCCGATTCATCCGGCTATTGTTTGGCAGTCCAGGCAAACAGCGGACATTTGCGATCAGCTCAAAGCGGATGGACATGGGCCTTTGTTCCATACTCGAACTGGACTGCTCATTGATGCTTACTTTTCTGGAACAAAGGTGAACTGGCTGCTTGATCATGTCGATGGTGCAAGAGAGCGGGCGGAGCGGGGCGAGCTGCTGTTCGGAACAATTGATACGTGGCTAATATGGAAGCTGACTTCCGGTCTTGTACATGTGACTGACGTTTCTAATGCTTCAAGGACGCTTATGTTTAATATCCACGAGCGTCAGTGGGATGACGAGCTATTGCGTATTTTGAGTATTCCGAAGGCGATGCTGCCAGAGGTTCGCTCATCCTCTGAAGTGTATGGACACATCGATGCTTCCTTGCTGGGATGTCCGATTCCTGTAGCTGGAGCAGCGGGTGATCAGCAAGCAGCGCTCTTCGGACAGAATGCATTCCAAGAAGGCAGTACCAAAAATACGTACGGTACAGGTTGTTTCATGCTAATGAATACGGGTACGAAAGCCATAAATTCTACCCGTGGACTTCTTACGACTGTAGCTTGGGAAATTGACGGCAAAATGGAATACGCACTCGAAGGCAGCGTTTTCGTTGCAGGCGCTGCGATTCAATGGCTGCGTGACGGGCTTGAACTGATTGAATCTGCCTCAGAGACGGAAACATTAGCCTCTGAAGTTGAGTCATCGGAAGGTGTTTATGTCGTGCCTGCGTTTGTCGGACTTGGAACACCTTATTGGAACAGTGATGTACGAGGCGCGGTATTTGGACTCACGAGAGGAACGACCAAGGCACATTTTGTTCGTGCTGTGTTGGAATCATTAGCTTACCAGTCCAAGGACGTATTGTCCGTCATGATGGAGGAATCAGGATTGCCGCTGCGTTCATTGTCTGTAGACGGCGGTGCGGTCATTAACAATCTTTTGATGCAATTTCAGAGTGACTTGCTCGGTGTACCTGTTGAGAGGCCTGTCATCAATGAGTCAACCGCGCTTGGCGCAGCATTCCTTGCAGGATTGGCTGTGGGTTACTGGGAAAGTAGAGATGAACTCTCTAAGATTAGAAAGGTAGATCAAGTATTTCTGCCGACAATGGATGATGAGAAGCGACAGGAGCTTTATTCCGGTTGGCATCGTGCAGTCAAAGCGGCGATGGCTTTTTCATGATCTATATGTTATACTGCGAATAAGTTAATAACGGTCGGAGACTTGGAGAAACCACGAAGACCGCTTCTAAATCCCAATTTGGGATGGAAGCGGTTTACGTGGCTTTTTTTATGCTGATCGGGGTAAATAGGAGTAAGAAAGAGTATAGGACAAAACACTAGAGTATGGACCATATAGGGGGATATTATAATGACTTCAAAAGATAAGAAACTAACGTTCGGAGCAGAAAGTCGCGCACAGATGATTGCCAAGATGGAGCAGGCGCCTATCGATTTGCTTGTTATTGGCGGTGGCATAACAGGTGCAGGTATTGCGCTTGATGCCGCTGTTCGCGGATTGAAGGTTGCAGTAGTAGAAATGCAGGATTTTGCTGCGGGTACGTCAAGCCGTTCTACGAAGCTTGTACACGGGGGGTTGCGTTATTTGAAGCAGCTCGAAATCGGAGTAGTAGCCGAAGTAGGCAAGGAGCGGGCGATTGTATATGAGAATGGGCCACATGTCACGACGCCGGAATGGATGCTGCTTCCACTGTATAAAGGGGGAACCTTTGGCAAGTTCTCAACCTCGATTGGATTGCGAGTATACGATTTTTTGGCAGGGGTAAGGAAGCATGAACGACGCAGAATGTTGAGCACAATTGAAACGAGGTTCATGGAGCCGCTGTTGAAGCATGAAGGCTTGAAGGGCGGGGGTTATTATGTTGAATATCGAACTGATGA
>NZ_JBFUHJ010000082.1:0-19040 GCF_056402455.1 Paenibacillus sp. P4_A7
CTCGGAGACAGTCCTTCTGAGTTTGGTGCATGGCTGCCTATGAGCTGAAATCCAGCTTCATTGAAGATTTGATCTTGTCCTCCTACGATGTTTATCATTGTCATTATTAAGCACTCCTTATTATTAGATATGATGACAAGCCACTTTATGGTCCAATTGTAATTCCTTTAAAACCGGCACCTCAACTTTACAAGCCTCTGTCGCAATAGGACAACGTGTATGAAATACACAGCCTGATGGCGGAGAAAGCGGTGATGGGATTTCCCCCTTCAGTATAATGCGCTCTTTCAACCGATTATGAGAGAAGTCAGGCACAGCCGAAAATAGCGATTTTGTATAGGGATGTAAGGGTTCATGGAACAAATCATCAGTCAATGCCTCTTCCACAATTTTGCCTAAATACATAATCCCGATGCGATCTGAAATATAGCGAACGACGCTTATATCGTGCGTAATAAACAAAAGGGTTAATTTGAGCTCTCTTTGCAATTGTTTTAATAGATTTAGTATCTGCGACTGAATAGACACATCTAGGGCTGAAACCGGCTCGTCACAAATAATCACTTTCGGGTTCATAATCAGTGCCCGTGCCAAACCTAATCGTTGACGCTGACCACCGGAAAACTCATGCGGGAATCGAAAATAATGTTCGGGCTGCAAGCCAACGGTTTGCAAAATGTTAAAGACTTCTTCCTGACGTTCTGCTTTGTCCCCCATGTTATGAATAATGAGTGATTCTTCTAGGATGTGACCAATTCTCTTTCTAGGGTTTAATGAGGAGAACGGGTCCTGAAAAACGATCTGAATATCTTTCCGAAATTTACGCAATTCATTCTTTGACATTGCTACCAAATCTTTATTTTGATAAATGACTTGGCCTGAAGTCGCGGGGGTTAATCCTAAAATCGTACGCCCTGTTGTACTTTTTCCCGACCCCGACTCCCCCACTAAACCATACGTTTCTCCTTCATACAATTGAAAAGAAACATCGGTCACAGCGTTCACATAAGCCTTAGCGCCAAATACTTTTCCAAATGAGCCGTACACCGGAAACTTTTTTTGAAGGGAGATTACATCAAGGATGGGCTTCGGCTTTGGATTAGGATGACTGGATGCTTGTTCCAACTACTTCAGCTCTCCCTTCCAAACTGCTTATTTCGGCATAATGCCAGCACTTTACACTATGATCAGCAGTTACGTTCTCCATCGTTGGTTCCTCATTACGGCATTTCTCATCTGCAAAAGGACAACGTGTCGAGAAGCTGCAACCGCGCGGAATATTGGCAAAAGACGGGACCGTTCCTTCGATTACGTGAAGCTTATCATGACGGCTTCCCTCTAGCTTCGGAATCGACTTGATTAAGCCTTGCGTATAGGGGTGTAGTGGCATTTCAAATAACTGCTCTGTTGTCGTTTCCTCCACAATTTGCCCTAAGTACATCACCTTGACGCTTGTGCAAACTTCCGAAACGACCCCTAAATCATGGGTAATGAACAGAACACCCATGCCTAATTTTTGATTCATCTCCACGATTAACTCTAAAATTTGTGCCTGTATAGTAACATCAAGTGCCGTCGTCGGCTCATCTGCAATTAATAGCTTAGGCTCACAGGCGAGTGCCATAGCGATCATGACACGCTGTTGCATTCCCCCTGACAGCTGATGAGGATACTCATTCACTCGTACCTCTGGAGAAGGAATCCCTGTCAAACGCAATATTTCAATCGCCTTCTGACGAGCTTCTTTTTTCGACTTTTTCTGATGTAGACGTATGACCTCTTCAAGCTGATTGCCTATCGTATAAACAGGATTAAGCGAAGTTAGCGGGTCTTGAAAAATAATCGAAATATCATTACCGCGAATATCTCGCAATTTAGATGGAGAAAGAGATAGCATATCCTGATCATCAAAAATGACTTGGCCTTCATACTCAATCGAATCAGTATGATCAAGCAACCTTATAATAGACTGGGACATCACGCTCTTTCCACAGCCCGACTCCCCTACTATGCCAACTATTTCACCTTTGTTCAACGAGAAGCTGACTCCATTTACTGCCGTCACTTTCCCTCGTTCTGTATGAAAATGTGTTTTAAGATTTTTCACTGCTAATAGAGGCTCTTTGCTCATGGAAATGGTAACACCTCCAGCTTTGTATAGTCTTTACTTTTTCAATTTATGCTTCACACGAGGGTCCAGCTGGTCACGCAAGCCATCGCCTAATAAATTCAAGCTGAGCACGGATAAAATAATCATTACACCTGGAAACACAAGCATCCACCATGCCTTATAAATAACGAGCTTACTCGCTTGTAATATATTGCCCCAGCTCGCTTCCGGCGCAGGTATTCCTGCTCCTAAGAAGCTTAATGCAGCCTCGGAAATAATTGCTTCCGCAAACACAAACGTTGCTTGCACAAGTAAAGGTGATAATGTATTCGGTACAATGTGCAACCAAATAATCCGAGAATCACTAGCACCTTGGACTTGGATCGCCTCTATATAGGTTTGCTCCCGAACGACTAATGCAGTGGAGCGAACGACCCTTGCTATATTCGGTGTGAAAACAATCGTTAGCGCAATAATCACATTTAACGAAGAAGCGCCAAGTGTAGCCATTAAAGCAATCGCAAGCAAAATACCAGGAATCGCCGTTAATCCATCACAAATACGCATTAAAATATGATCCAGTGTTTTGTAATACGTTGCATAAACGCCGATAATGAGTCCAAGGATGGAAGAAAACAGCGCAACAACAAGTCCAACGCTGATCGACACTCTTGCACCGTATAAGATTCTTGTTAACAAATCTCTGCCAAATTCATCTGTACCTAATAAATGAGCTATACTAGGTGGCTTTAATCGATCGATAACCTTCATGTCGTACGGGCCATACGAAGTGATAAACGGGCCAATCACCGCAAGTATTATTAATAGCACAAAAATAATTGCGCCTACTAGCAGTCCATGATTAGATTTCAGGCGAAGGAGTCCTAATGCACGCTGCTCTTTTTTAAGTCTTTTACTCATTTGTGCGGTATGTTCTTTCTCCTGAACGGTAATCAGCTTGAACCCTCCTTCTATTTACGATCCAGACGGACACGCGGGTCAACCGCACCGTATAGTAAATCAACAATTAAATTAATCGTCACATACATTAACGTAACACTAAGAACAACACCTTGTATGACAGCGAAATCTCTTCTTGAAATGGAGTTTAATATTAACTGCCCTAAACCTGGAATATTAAATATTGATTCTACGACAACGGCTCCTGTAACTAAAGTGCCGAATGTTTGCCCAATAACCGTAAGGATCGGCAAAAATGCATTACGAAACGCATGCTTAACCAGCACCTTCATCTCATTCAACCCTTTAGATCGAGCAGTTTTGATGAAATTTAAGTTTAAAACCTCAAGCATGGAAGAGCGGGTCATTCTTGTAATGAGTGCCGCCTGAATGGTACCTAAAGATATGCCTGGCAGGATTAAATATTGCAGATGTGTCCAAAGCCCTTCAGACAGCGGCTCGTACCCCGCCACAGGCAGCCATTGCAGCTTAACACCTATTAACAGCATTAAAAATAAACCTAATAAAAAGCTTGGAACCGCCATGCCCAGCAAAGAAAGCCCCATAAGTGAATAGTCCGTAAAGGAGCCCCTCTTATACGCCGCGATAATCCCGAAGGGTATCGCTATAATAAGGGCAATGATCTGGGCTAAAAGAGCGAGCGAGAGCGTGGGTCCAATATGTTCGATGATTGCTTCACTGACTGGCTGATGCATGAAAATAGAATCTCCCAAATCACCCTTCAATATATTAAACATCCAGCTCATATATTGTTGGAAAATTGGGCGATTAAAACCAAGCTCCTCATTGAGCGCCTGTATTTCTTCTTGGGATGCCTCTATCCCAAGCATTGCTGCTGCTGGATCACCGGGTGTAATGTGAATAAGTAGAAAAATAGCAATCGTTACGACAAATAATACCGGGATTAGCGATAAGATCCTTTTGGCAATATACGCTAGCACTGCAACCCCTCATTTATATAGATTCTATTAAGAAGAAACGACTTCGTCGTCCTTGTCTAAGGACGTGCGGTTTCTCGTAAAAATATAGGCGAGTATAAGTGTGAAACTTATACTTTCCTATATTTGAATCGAATTCAATTCTAATTGATAGTAACAGATTCAACTTCCAAAAAAAAGAAGGTGTTACAAGTTACATCGGCAACTTGTAACACCCTCAGTTCTATTTACTTCTGTATTTTTGCATTCCAGACTACAGGAGCCTCGTATAATTCAAAACCCTCAAGGGACTTATTGATTGCTACAATACCATTGTAATGACCTATAACAGTTGATGAAGCATATTCATACATGAAGCCTTGCAGCTTCTCCCACTCTTGCTTTGCTAATTCAGGTGTTGCTGCTTGGCGAATAGAGACTAATGCTTTTTTGACCGTCTCATTATTCAATCCAGCCCAATCAGGGTTTACAGCTAGCAGTTGCGGCGGAGTTATTTGGTACCCTGTGCTGGCAACGAACAAATCCCATTTGCTGCGATCATTCTTTGTTTCTAAAAATGTCGGGAAGTCATAAGTATCGACCTTCACATTCATACCAATTTGACGAAGCTGTTCTTGAATGACCAGTGTTGCTGTATACATTTCACTGTAATCTTTCGTAGTAAGCAGCGTAATTTCTTCACCATTATATCCTGCTTCTGCAAGCAATTTCTTTGCCTTTTCCGGATCAGCTTGGTTGTAATATTCAGCACCAGCTTCGTTAGACCATTGTGTTTGATTGACGTTCAAGTAGCTTGGAGATAACGAATATAAATCAGGCTTGGCAAAGCTAGCTAACAGAATCTCTTCATTATTAAGTGCAGCTAGAATAGCTTGACGTATTTTAACATCCGCTAATACACCTTCTGTCGTATTGAAGAAAGCGGTCAAAGCGCCACCTGGGAACGACTGCAATTCGATACTTTTTTCCGCTGCAAGCTCATCATAATTTTCAATCGGAATGCTGTCAGCAACATCATATTTCCCTGTCTTTACTCCCGCAACACGTGTTGCATGGTCTGTTACAAAATGAAAGTAAAGGTTTTTCGTAGGTGCTTCTTTTCTTCCGTCAAATCCACTAGGATCTCTATCAGAAGTTTGATACTCGTCATTTCTTTCTAAATGAATGTACTGGTCTTGCTTCCACTCTACGAATTTGTAAGGACCTGTGCCGATATACTCCTTAACGCCTTCTGCTGGTGCAGCATCAATAATTTCTTTTGGCATTATAGCCGGGAACTGTGCTTGAGCAGAAATAAGAATTAATACATCAGATGTAGCTGTTTCTACTGTTAACTTCACTGTATAAGGATCAACCGCTTCAAATTTTGCATTTTTCAAAAGAACTTTAGCACGAGATGATGTTACTAACCAACGATTCATCGATGCTACAACATCGTCAGAAGTCATTTCTTTACCGTTATGGAACTTGACGCCCTGACGTAGTTTGAAAGTGTAAGTTAAGCCATCTTCACTTCGCTCTACTGACTCTGCAAGAGCAGGTACCGGCTCATACTTAGCATTTAGTGTGTACAGCTGCTCAAAAATATTTCCCGCTGTATCAAGCGCTACAGCAGATACAGTCATAGCCGTATCCAGTGTTGGAGGCTGTGCTGTAAGGGCAATATTCAATTCATCTTTATACTCTTTATTACTTTTCGTTTCCTTTTCACCACTGTTGCTGCAAGCGGCCAAAACCACTAGTAGTAAAATAGATGATAAAATTAGACCGATTTTTTTTGTATTCATCTTTGTATTCCCCCTCTGTGTATAAAAATAATATTTAATTCCGATAAAAAAGGTCGACTTAATATGATATTAAAACATTACCTTATACGGTAGAGATTGTCAACATAATAAAATTAAGGACTTTCCCTTAGTATGGAAGCCATTTAATAAATGAAAAACCCAGTCCTCATTCTGACTGGGTTTTCATGGTGGAGATCTTTATCTCTTTTGCAGCTGCTCAAACAACTGCTCCGTTAGAAGTGGATCCTTTTCATTATAGAAAATGTAAACATCCTCTAGCTTGAAACGGATATAGGGAGGATTGTTTTTGTAAATATACAGTCTTGTCTTGCCTATTTCTTTCAAACGGAAATGTCCACGAGAATACTTAGCTGTAGCCTCGCCATTTGTCTTCATGCCTGAGGGTATGCTATCAACCAACGTTAATTGTTCGATGTCAGCGATGTTAAAGTCGAAGGAATACATAGGATAATTAATTTCGACTTGGTATTCTGATGTGATAGACAATGTTGGCGAGGTCAACTCTGATCGAATCAGCATAAACGAAACCCCTATGATGAACACTGCTGTTAAACCGATAGATCCCCAAACAAACAATTTTCCAACCCAAGTCGCCGTATTTACTGTTTCTCCGATACCAATTCGCTTCGTTACAAATATACTTGTGTCATTAGAATTATGATAGGAAATTCCATTAGCCCAGTATTCATCATCATCGGTATAAATCACTAGTTCCCACGTTCAGGAAATTGGCTTTTCATTTGATTCATTATTTATGTTTGTTTTTTTGGGACCTTGAAGTGATTGTCACAAATATAATTCCAATTAGTCCACTAAAGAAAAATACATAACTTAGCGGAATTAAGAAGAAAGGTTCTACTAAAGTACCGTCAGGCTTTATTTCCGAACCAATTACGCTAGAGATAATTAAACAAATAATACCTAATAATATTGGTGTACTCGCTAACAAATATTTTTTCTTCATCTTACATTCTCCTCTATTCAAATAATCATTCTTCATTTTTTTTATATTCTAGAATTTCTCCTGGATGGCACTCTAGAATTACACATCAAGGTTTACTACGATAGTCATATTTCAACACCTCAAATTGTTTGACTAAGGATATATTAATCCTAAATATACCCTAAGTCAACAAAAATTTATTGTTTAACAATAAATTAAACCAATATGATTGGAATATGAATGGACGCAAAAAATGCTACAGCATCTCATGCAAGAAACTTGCAAGAGATGCTGTAGCATGGTTGATGCTCGTACAGTATTATTCAATTTCTTCCATAAAGCTTCTGAAATTTTCAACAATTTCTTTTGATTTGGTATGGTGTAAATAATGACTTCCTTCAAATGTCATCACTTTTCCATATACAGAATCTTTTATTTGCTCTTCATGCAGTGATACCCAGTCTTCTCTGCCTGTATTATTTGCTTGTACAAATAAAAGAAGAGGAACATTGTTTGGGAATGTTAAATGTTCAGCCGCTTTAAAATTAGAACCGAGATTTTCTAATTCATTCAAGGTGGTGTTATTAAACATGTTTTTGTGCGTAAGTATAATCATTTGTTCTTTTGTTTCATCATCATATGGCATTGCAGCATATGGATCATCAGCAAATTTCATTGTCAATCTGGCGAAACCTGATTTTTTGTACAATTTAAAAGTTCCTATTGGTAATTCAGCATCCATACCGCCTTGCGTTGGAACACTTGTATCGATTCCGACAAATGCACTCACTTCATTTGGATATTTGTTCACATAATCGATTCCGTAAATTCCTGCAATGGAGTGACCCATTAGAATAAAACGGTCAATATTAAGAGTCTGCAGCGCTTCATGAACTTCACTTACAATATTTTCTGTGGTTCGCTCTTTTTTAGTTCTATCACTTAATCCATAACCAAAAGGCTCAACTACGACGACTTTGTAATATGGTGACAGCTCTTCAATTAGCGGCTTAAAATCAAGCGCTGGTGTCGCTGTTCCTTGACCAGGCAGCAGCACGATTGTTTCTTTGCCTTCTCCTTGAATCAAAACATTCATATTTTTCCCATCTACAGGTACTAACTGGCCATAGGATTGTATTTTTCCTTGCTCTGATTTGGTGCTGAACTTATCAACGATAAAAACAATGGCTAGAAAAACGATGATTGCTATAACTAATACTGCTAATACTTTAAGTAAAATGATAATCAATTTTTTCAGCTTACTAGCTGGTTTTCCACTTGGTGTTGTGTCCGACTTCATTTTCATTACCTCTCGTATGTTCACACACATCTTCTCCTGTCGCTATCTGTATATTAGACTGCCATAATTGAGTGCTAAAGAAAGCATATACGACGAAAATGTACTCCACGTGACGTCAATATGAACTGAATATGAACGGGCGAAAAAAAATACTGCGGCATCACATGCAAGGAAGCTTGCACATGTTGCCGCAGCATCGAATATGAGTACCGCTTTTAGACGAATGATACAATGTATATCTACTTACTCTGTCGGTGTTGTGTTTGGCAATGTGACAATGAAGGTCGTTCCTCGGCTTGGTTCGCTTTCCACTCGAATGTCACCTTGATGAAGCGATACAATTTGTTTTACGATGGCAAGTCCCATGCCGCTACCTTCATATTTACGACTGTGRGAACGATCGGCCTTAAAAAAACGATCGAATATACGCTTCTGATCCTCTAGCGATATACCTATGCCAGTATCGGATATTCGGACTGTCACATTTTTGATGTCTTGTTTGATGCTGACGTTAATAATGCCGCCATCCTTGGAGAATTTGATGCTATTGCCGAGTATATTGGTCCATACCTGATTTAACAGATCATGATCAGCCAATAGAATAACTGTAGGCAAATTGAGCTCGAAACGTATGTTACGAGTCGACCATTGCGGCTGGATCGCGACGATTAATCGTCTTATCTGTTCATCAAGTCTGAGCGTGACCGGCCGTATCTGTTGTGACTGTGATTCAAGTAAACTCAGCTTTAGCAGACTATCACTCATCTTGGACATCCGCTCGGCTTCAGTGATAATAATATCGAGATAACGGCTTCGCTCATTAACTGCAATGTCTTCTTGCTTGAGCGCCATAGCATAGCCGGATATCGAGGTGAGCGGCGATTGAACTTCATGCGACACGTTCGTTACGAATTCCCTACGCATCTGCTCAAGTTGCAGCAGATCGTGCATCATTTCTTCGAAGCTGCGAGCCAAAGTACCTAGCTCACCCGTTTGCTTAATATTCAGCTTGACGTTGAAATCTCCAGCTGCTATCCGCCTAGTCGCTTTTGTCAGCTTTTTGATCGGTCTTACTAGGAACATGGATGCAATTAGAATAAATAAGCTGCCTGTAATCAATGAATAGGTTACAAAATTCAATGCCCACTTTATTAAAAAAGAGGCGGACGGGGGGGTGAGCGCCTCCACAAACATCGCTTTCGTTCCCATTTCTGTTTTCAACGGAAACCCTATGATGACAACAGCGATACCCTTCGTATTGACTTGAACAACTTCTCCATCTAGTACCTTCTTTACTTGTTCCATAGTTACAGCAGTAGGCTTGTGTCCGTTAAGCGCTCCGTAAGACCGGAATATATCCGTTGAATCGTAAATTCGAATATGATAGGAATTGAGCTGCTTCATTTCACTTACGAACGAGTCCGCTTCACGTAACGGAATTGTCTCGTAAAGCCGGACAATGTCTTGGGAAAAGTTACTTAATAAAATTTGCGAGTTTTCGCTCATTTTTTCTTCAAATACCCATGATGTCACAAAAAAAGAAATGATCGTGCCCCCGATTACGGAGACTAGAAAGATTAGGACTACGCGTGTATATAAAGATCTAATCATTCGTGCACCTCAAGCCGGTAGCCAAGCCCATGTACCGTTTCGATGCGAAAATCGGGTGTAGTCGTGAACCTTTCACGCAGCCTTTTAATATGTACGTCTATCGTTCGATCATCTCCAGCRTAATCGATCCCCCAGATTTGATCRATCAACTGCTCACGCGTATAGATTTGTCCGGGTGTTCCAGCAAGCTTATATAGCAATTCGAACTCCTTGAGTGGCAATGTGAGTGACTCCGTCCCTCTCATCACCTTATAGGTCTGCCGATCAAGAGTCATGTTGCCGAACTTAATGATCTGCGTAGAACCAATCCGAAATCGTTTCAGTAGTGCCCTAACCCGAACCGTTAGCTCTAACGGATCAAATGGTTTTGTCAAATAATCATCCGTCCCCAGTTGGAAACCTTTCACTTTCTCCCATGTTTCGCCTCTTGCAGTTAGCATAAGTAGCGGAAGATCTGGATTGCTTCTTCGAAGCTCCTTACATAACTCCCAACCATCCATAACCGGCATCATAATATCAAGCACGACAAGATCGACATGTGTCGAGGCATAGACGGCCAGCGCTTCCTTGCCGTCCACAGCTTCGACTGTTTCGAAACCGTCATTCCTTAGAAATAAACAGACCAGTTCGCGAATGTTCGCATCGTCGTCAGCAACCAGTATAGTAGGCATCCGATCCCTCTTTCCGTTTTCCATCTCATATAGTAGTAACCATTATACTATAAATAAATTTATAACATTGAATATCGTGCATACGGAGTAAAGATTGAATTTTCATATATTACCTAATCTAAATTAATCGTCCATTAACAAACAAGCTCTATACTAACAGTAATGCATCGCATTAAATATTAAACGCAGAAAGGAAGGACATGTCATGGGAATTCATACGTATTTTCAATCCCTTAACGATCTCGAGCGCATTATTCGTTGTCCAGGCAAATTTAAGTTTGAAGAGCACAGCGTATCCGCTCATTCATGGAAGGTTGTACAATACGCCAAAACATTGGCCGATATTGAGGAACGCAATGGTGTAACGATTGATTGGAAGAAGCTCTACGAAATAACTAGCAGCCACGATTATGGAGAAATATTTATAGGAGATATTAAAACACCTGTTAAGCATTACTCACTAGAACTGCGCGGCATGCTGCAGCAAGTAGAGGAAGGTATGATTGCTCTTTTTATAGAGGAGAATATTCCTGAGGAGTTCAAGCCAATTTTTTTCAGACAACTGCGTGAGGGTAAAGACGATTCTGTCGAAGGTCTAATTCTTGAAATGGCCGATAAGCTTGATCAGGTCTATGAGGCGCTTACTGAACTGCAAAGAGGCAACACGGAGAAGGAATTTGTCATTATGTATCGCGAAGCACTCATCAAAATCAAAAAAATAAAGCTGCATTGCGTCGATTATTTCTTAGAGCATATTTTACCTGATATGGTTAAGGAAAGCTCCAATTGTCCTGTTGATATCAAGAAGATTACAAAAGAAGCTTTAGAGCTTTAACTTCGATTGTAATCTTCAATTTTGGCCTCGCTGAAAATATATAAGAAAGGCTATCGTATTTTGCGACAGCCCGTTATCACTGATTTATTTTACATCCCCATCTGCCCAATCACCTTTGTAAACGACGCTTCCATCTTCCTCGTAAAGGGTGCCAACGCCGTTATATTGTTTGTTTTTGAATTCCCCTTTTTATTTCAGCATGCCACTCTCAAAATAAAGCTTACCTTTACCGCTGTATTCACCGTTCTTATATTTGCCTTCATGAAACACGTATAAACAACAGAATAATACAACAGATTTTTTGTGTTCGTATTGCATAGAAAAACTCAGCCCTCATTCAGACTGGGCGTTCATGTTGGAGACGAACCGTGGTTATACAACAACCCCATGCAACAACGACACATACTCCCCATTTGGTAAATGAACATCTACGGGGATATTCCCAGGAGCGTTGATTGTTAGCTGAAACTCTCCTTGGCCCGATCGTGTCCACACCACCTCTACCAACCCCCCCCACCCATAGGATAAATAAAAACATGCTAATATCGAACCTAATAATTGCACTATCTGAATATCGAATTATTAATATTCACTCAAGCCGCTTCCCTTCGTAAACGTTCATTTTCCTTGAAGCCCTTTTAAATCTCGTTCCGTATTTGCGGGGTGAAATTTCTTTTCGCTTGGATCAATCCTTATTAGGAACATTTTACCAATTTAAAACGTTTAACTTATTAGGGAATGCGGGTCACTAAGTTAAGCTATATAAATTAGCTTTATTGGTAAATGGAGGTTAATGATGATGAAAAGATCTATTACATTGTTAGCACTTATTTTCATTTTGCTGTGTGCGTGTTCTAATTCCAAAACACCAGTTCAAACAAATCTAACCTCAACAAGCCATACACCCTCACCTTCACCTGTTGAAAACATACCCTTAGCACTTATCGGCGAAGAGGCACCTGTTGGCTGGACATTTGTCAGTGATGAGTATTATAAATTGCTTAGAGTAGACACTGATCACCCTATCTTGCTAAGCATCCCTCAAGACAGCGATTACGCTAAAGCGTTGGCATCACTCGTTGATGAATCGGCAGTCCCGATGACTAGTCAGGAAATAGAGGCTATTCAGGCAGATCCTAACGCCTCCATGGTTGATAACGTGCTCCCGGATGGAAGATTTCTCAAAGAAAACTGGGTTCAGTTGCAAAATGAAATAGTCGAAGCCTCTCAAACGGTTAGAATATGGAGTCAACACAGTATCAGTGCGCCAATAAATTCGCAAGTATTTGAAACGATTGTTAACACTGGGCATGGTGAACTGTTGCTTAATTTGCAGAAATTGCAGGTAGACGACAAAACCATTTTCATTCCAAAAAGTAATAAGAACTTCCCCGCAGAGTTTACGATTACACCCGATGGACAGAAGTCATTCGTTCATGCAGAAAATGGACTATGGCTAATAAACCGCTCTAACAACCAATTAGAACAACTATCCTCCAATACCTATAACGGAAAAACCTATGAAGCATTAGTTAAGGAGTCCTTCGACTTATATAAGGAGAACGTTATACATTGGAATGCCGGTGTGTTACCTAGTCCAGATAGCACAAAGCTAGTTTATCAATCCAGAAAAAACAATATTGAAGCTCGAGAAGCTACTTTATTTGTTTTTGACCTTGCATCTGGCGTTGAAACGATGATTACACATTCAGAGAATGTGGAATACCGAATAGAGGGCTGGGTGACCTCCGATAGTATCATTTGTACGAAATATCAAGATAGTGGTATCACTCTTGTATTAATTTCCTTGAATGGCGAGGAGATTAATCTACCTTTCGAGGGTGAATCACCTATTGTCTATAGCGTAAAGGATGGTTTGATCGCATATGCTACACACCGGAGCAGCAACAGCGAGTTTCATATTGCAAGAGTTGATGAAGTAGGTGTGATCCATGAAATATTTTCAACACAACTGGATGAACGGATTGTCATGCGCGGTATCAAAAGCTTTAGTCCGAAGCTTTCCTATGCAGCCATTCTCTGTTCCTCAAATAACAGTTCAATAGGGCGCTACGTGAAAGTAGTAGATCTAAGCACCAATACTGTGACCGTTATTGATTCACTGCCTGAGGGAACCAATACCTCAGCGGACATCTTAGAATTTTCATGGGCGAATGACAATACCTTACTTGTAACCATTCAAGAGGATGTGGCAAAAGCACAAAAAATGTCCACATGGACATATTCATTAAGTTAACCTATATTTTCTAATTTAGCCGGTATTGGAGAACGCAATGGTGTCACAATCGATTGGAAGAAGCTCTTCCCTTGCATGTGCATCCGTAGATTTTCTTATTCGAGTACAACGAGAAAAACCCAGTAGTCATAATTGCTACTGGGTTTACTATAATATCCTATTTCGTTTCTGACAGCCCTCACCTCGTATTCAAATTGAGGGCTATCTGACGTATTCTTAATTATTGCTTATCACTTAATGGTTTCTATAAAACGCTGAAGAATTGTTGCAGCCTCGGCACGAGTCGCTGTACCTGATGGATCAAGCTTGCCGTTCCCTTTGCCAGACAGCAGACCTGAACCAACCGCCCATTGCATCGCGTTAGATGCCCAAGAAGAAACCTTATCCGCATCCGTGAAATCAGCAAGCGAATTGTTGATGCTGACATCCTTACCTGTTGTTTTCACATAGTTGTAGACGATCTGTGCTAGCTGTTCACGTGAGATCGATTGTTCTGGAGCAAACCGCTCGCTATTAACACCCTTAATGATGCCCTTTGAACTCGCCCACGCTACCGCATCGTTGTAATAGGCATCTGCTTTTACATCCTTAAATGCATGAGATCCGCCTTCAGGTTTGCCTGCCAGACGGTGCATGACAGTGACCAGCATGCTGCGGGACATTGCCATATTTGGGCTAAAGCTCGTACTCGAGGTGCCCATAAACAGCCCCTCATTCACAGTCTTTTCGATCGCAGAGGATGCCCAATGGCCGTTCACATCGTTGAATGACAATTCCGGTTTATTGTCCGGAATTTCAACGAAGATCGGGTTGGAATAAAACCACATACTCGTATAGTTTCGGTCATTGATATTATTGAAGCGCTCCTCGTTCTCTTCTGCTGTCGCAGTTCCTTCGTAATCAAAGGACTGATCCTTGAGCGGTTCACCATTTTTCGTATAGCCGTCTACATCAGCTCCAAGATTGGTACCGCGAAGACGGTAATAGCGGTTCTTATCTGCAGGCACTTTATACGTCATGGTGTAATAACCTTCCGCATCCGGCTTGCCCCAGTCAGCTTCCGTAAAGCGTTTGATGACTTTAGTCGTATCATTTGTTTTATTGCTCGCATACTGACTCTCGTCAAGGCTACCTGTAACCTCTCCCGAGATCAGATCGATATGATCTACCTTAACCTTATTGGTGACTGAGGTTTCATGTTCAGAAATGGGAGCATAGTTGTTATGCTCTGGGCTCTTGAATCGGATGGTTAGGGTTGTTTCATCTCCCTCGGACACCTGTAGATCCTCACCCATTTCAGCCTTCATGCCATTTCCGCTTGCATTGAAGTCCAATGCATTGATAAGATCCCCGTAGACGGAGAAGGATTTACCCGAGCGCATGCCATCTACTACATCCTTAAAGGTGTCACCTTCAACCCATGTGTAGTTTCTAGAGTACTCGCTTGGCCAGTATCCACTGGAATACTTACGGTTGCTGCTCACCTTGAAATGAAAATCCGAGTTTGTAAAATTCCAAAAGCGCCGACCCTCGCCAAGCAGTGCATCCCAGATGCCGCCGACCTGCGAGATCATTTCATCTGCTCCGCCATAGATGTCAGCTAGTTCAGAGCGATTTTCGCTAGCAGCCATCTGGTTGCCAGGCATCCCTTCCATACCGAAAACAATGTCCGGAGCGATATCATTCAACTTGCGCAGATCTTCTATTGTAACGACTCCGCTGTTGCTGCCATTGTGCCTGGACGGGTGGTTTAACAAAACAAAGCTTTCAGGATATTGGTTTTTCAACCATTCAATAGCTTCGTAGGTTTGCCTTTATCTGCTTTCAGTTCATCCTTGGTGGGACGCTCTCCCCACTTCTTGGCTTCATCCGAAGTAAAGCTATCCGCTGAGGTATCATAGCTGTACAGCCATTCAAACTGATGGATTGCATCTATAGGCACAGCATCACTATTAGAATTAACAATACCGACCGAGGCATGATCAAGCCCCATCATGTCCCATTCAAAGCCAGTATAAATCATTTTCCCAGCATATTTTCCACTCTTCTGCAGTTCAGCAATCTTTTTCTGCTGGTCTGCAATGGCCTCCCATCGTGCGGTAGCCTTTTCTTTGCCTTCCGGATCTCTTGGCGAATTGCGAAGGTGGTCAGTCACTACTAAATAATCAAACGGGTTACCATAATTTAATGAGGACAAAGCTTCCTGYGGCATACTGGTCAAATCTTCACGGAAAGCAGCATTAAGTACATTTTCAAGCTTTAAAATTGGTTCTGAGGCATCACTGGACTGGTTTGTATGAGTATGGTACTCTCCCGACATCCATTTGCCGTCAATCTCATTCATCTTGTCCGCAGCCGCAGCCGCCGTCCCTGTCAGCACCGTCTGCGATAGCACGAGCAAAGTTAGTGAGGAACAAATAAAGGATTTTAGTCTGTAGTTCATCATGTAGTAATCTCCTCTTCTAATAGTTGCACAAATCATCGACCTATCAAGCTAATTTGTCTCAACCACAGTATAGAAGAGGTATGTTAAGTAATTGTATTGATATTATTTATTATTTGTAAATGTTACCTGGTCCCCCTAATTGCACATTATTTTTGTATGGAATGTTCTTTAAGAATATGTGCAATATCGTAAACCGAGTATTTCCCTCTTGCTATATCAACCATAAACTCGACTGCAAATACACGCTCCATCTTTAAGTGAAACCCATTAACCATTAAAAAAGCTTTGACTACGAGGTAGGCCGTTCGCTTATTCCCATTGTGAAAACAATGGTTTTTTACGAAAGACTCCACTAATGCAGCAGCCTTATCAAATAACGTTAGATAAGCATCCTCACCAAATATACTTTGCTGTGGTCTATATATAGCAGATTCAAGCAGTGCATGGTCTTTGACCCCAGCCTGTTCCATATCCTTCATTTTCTTCATCATAAAATAGTGACCCGCGACGACCTCTTCTTTCGACAAAAATATAGTCATTTAACGGTCCCTTAAGTCATTGAGGATATCTTCATCCTCTTCAAAAATATCATAAAAGGCTTCAAGCACCTCAGGACGAACATTTTCGGGCAGCATTGGTTTGCGAACCTTGCGGAGGATAACTTCCCCTTCTTCATTTACGATGAATTCAATTTCATCTCCTTGCACAATTTTCAATTGCTCTGCCAGCGACTTCGGTAAGCTTACACCCAGACTATTACCCATTTTCCCAATCTTACGTGAATAACGATTTACTTTAGAAGGATCATCCTTCATCTTCATCACACCATTCATATTACGATCTCCTCTCATAGTATGATCACAATATATAAAGTTATACCTTATTACTGTAATAACGTTATAACATATGTATATTTTATCAAACTATTGATGGAAGTAAAGAGAAAACCCGACCTAGTACGGTCGGGCTTTACATCAATTAATTGGAGGCGTACCGAGGTTGTTCTAAACGGCAAATCATACACCCCTAAACAGTTGCTTTAGGAAACCCCAGTATAAATACCGCCCCGCCCTCCTTGCGATTATTAGCTGTAATCAATCCTCCGCAGCGTTCGACAATGGCACGCGAGATGGCTAGTCCCAGTCCCGATTCACCATCCTTACCCTTCACAAAACGATGAAACAAATAAGGAAGCAGTTCATTAGATATTCCGCTACCGTCATCGGACACCGATATTTCAATACGCCCTTTGCTCATAGTGGCTTGAATGTAAATATGTTTATTCGCATGCCGAATGGCATTAGACGTAACATTAAGCAGCGCTTGCAGCAGCTTGTCTCGATCAGCGCGTATATGCAATGGTTCATGTTCGTTGTAGGAGCAATGCAACGTTATACCGTTTTTCACAATAATGGGATTTACTCGTTCAATCGTCTCCGACAACAATTCCTTCAAGCATACTAGGGAAGGCTTATAAATATCCTCCTCACTGTCTAGCTTTGCTAGCAAAGTCATTTCCGTTATTATATTTTTCAATCTGCCGCTTTCGCTCAGAATAATGTCCAAGCCTTTGCGAACGCCCTCCCCTTCAAAAACACCATCTCTTATCCCTTCCGTATAGCCCGCAATGGACATCAAGGGAGACTTCAGCTCATGAGATGCATTTTGAAAAAACTGCTTTTGCGCACGGTTGAATCGATTCAATTCATCTGCCATCTCATAAACCGCCTGAGCTACAGAACCGATCTCTCCTCCTGCTTTTACTACATTAACTTTTGAAAATTGGCGGTCCTTCACCTTCGTTAACTCTTCTTTCAGCTTCATTAGCGGCTTGATTAGTTTTCTCGTTATAAAATGACTGAGAATCAGCATAATAATTCCCCCAACAAAGAACACAATGAGCAGCCGAACAAGTAGAGCATGCTCGATTTCTTTGATTTTGCTGACTGGTGTAAGGAGTGTTAACGTCCCCTGTGGAATGGCGCTTACTTCTACAAGAAACCGTTCATCTGTCCCGTCCAAAATCTGCCGAAGATCCGTTGCTTCTACAGGTTCAATATGTGCAACCCCGTTCTGAATCGTCCTGATACTTTCTGGCAACGAGCCTTCAACAATATTCCCGTTGGAATCCGTAACGATAGCTGAAATAGATGCGCTAGTAGATGATGCTGTCATAGATTTAACTGACAGTCTTTCTGTATTTATAGATCCCACGGACATTTCCCCTGTTAAGTTATAGGACTCTGTCAATGCTTTTCCCATCACCTTCAAATCTTCCTTCTGGGTGACCATAAAATGATCCAACAATACATAATGAATCAATACCGCAGTTATGGATAAGACGAGCATAAGAGCTATGCCGAAAGCCAAATTAATTTGATGAACCAGCTTCATCTATTGCACACTCCCGTCTGTTCTCATTCGATAACCATGTCCCCATACGGACTCAATGGGCAGTTGCTCGATTTTTTTACGTATCCGTTTAATGAGATGATCGACAGCACGGTCGCTGCCAAAATAATCATCACCCCAGATGAGCGTCAGCAGATCAACTCTCGTAAAAGCTCGATTCGGATGCTCGACAAATACTTTGAGCATAGCAAACTCCTTGCTGGTCATGTCCACTTCTTCACCGTGCCAAAATACACGTCTTTCCTCCAGCATCAGCTCAAGATGACCCAGTTCAATACGAGTAGAAGCATTCTGGGTGCTATCTTCCGTAAGATTGTATTTATACCATCGCTGAAGCTGGCGTTTGATGCGTGCAACCAGTTCACGCGGACTGAACGGCTTAACTAAATAATCGTCGCTCCCTAGCTCTAAGCCTAATATTTTGTCCACCTCGGTGTCTTTCGCAGAAATCATAATAATAGGCACTTCCGCTTCATTCCGAATCCGCCTGCATAACTCGTAGCCGTCCATCCCAGGCAGCATAATATCAAGTACCCATAGGTCTGGCGGATTGTTTGCCCACAACTCCAATGCTTCTTCAGCACTCTCAAGGCCAATCGTTTGATAGTTTTCCTTCTTCAAATAAACCTCAACTAGATTACGTATATGATAGTCATCATCTACAATAGCGATTCGATAATTGCTGTTCAATTTCATTACCTCCTGAATAACTCTTCAATAAGTATACC